>JAOZOT010000302.1 GCA_029933115.1 Anaerolineae bacterium
CACCCTACTTCCGCTCCAGCAGCCGATCTACCTCCCGCTTCATGGCGTTCAAATCGTCCAGAGGCAGGTAGACCGAGGCGAAACGGATGTAGGCCACCTCGTCTAGCTCCTTCAGCTTCTCCATCACCATGTCGCCGATGATCCGGCTTTTCACCTCTCCCCTCTTGCGAGCCAGAACCCGGGCCTCCACCTCGCTCACCAGCCTCTCCACTTCCTCAACGGCGATGGGACGCTTGGTGCAGGCCTTGCGCACTCCCGCCAAAAGCTTGGCCCGGTCGAACTCTTCCCGGCGCCCATCCCTTTTGACCACCATCGGCTTGCTGGGAGCCACGTGCTCATAGGTAGTGAACCGCTTTCCACAAGCCTTACACTCACGGCGGCGACGGACGCCCTCGCTGGCCTCGCGCGTGTCAATGACCTTGGTCTCTCTCTCCTGACAATATGGGCACTTCATCACACCGTCCTTTCTCTCACGCGAAACTAGCCGAATGCCCTCACAAACCTAAACTGTTACACCACTCACAGCCACATAGCGAGGATTGGGCATGGTTCACGACTGCCCAAAACACCTTGACAATTTGCCTTCGCTCCCGCCGGATCGCCAGATCCGGCGATGTTTGATGATGCTTTACGGTGCAGGATCTGGCGATCCCGCACGAGCAAGGATTATGTCGTGTTCCTCCGTGAACCATGCCGAGGATTGAAATAGCTAGAATCTCGTGAGCCGAAGCACTAGATATTGTATGCATGACAAAAAAGACCACAATACGTTGTGGTAAGCTCTAATAGTCTACCATAAAACCGAGAATATGGCAAGAGAGGCTGCCTCGCGAGCGAGCTAAAGCACCTGGACGGGTCCTCTGTGTCCCAGCAGGTTTGTAACCAGACGATACTTTATGATACGCTACGATACATAGTGTACGTCAAGGAGAGGCTGGCCTTTGGTGTGGAGCCGTGTAGCGAGGGTTGACCTTAAAATCTTGGCCGGTGGGAAAATTTAAAGTTCTCCCCCTTCCTCAGGAGCGCGCGCCGGGAAGGGGGAGAGAGGGGATGCGGTAGCCCCCACGTGGGCGGCCGCCCACGCACCATGTGTTAACCATCACGGCGAAGGGTAGGGGGACTTTCCGCCAGGACTATTTTACAGCCCTCCGTAAATTCGTTCCCAGATTACACCTGGCTGAGGGCATTGCCCTCAGCCAGCCCCAGAATTTCAGAGGATCTCCGGGTGGGGCATACCCCCTGTGTCACCTGACAACCGGGAACGGATTTATGCATCGCTGTAATTTCATTGCAGCGCAAAAGAAAGCGAAAAGACTCGTAGCCCGCACAAGGGTAATTCCCGTCGGGTTTGCGATTCGACGCGCCTGGAAGCTTTCGAGAAGGTGTCCCATCACGCCGGACCGAAGAAGGAGCCTGTGGAACCTGCCAGGTCTGGGACACCCTACCGCCGGCGCAAGAAAGCCGGGATGTCCAGGTCATCGTTGTCAAATTTACGCACCGGGAACTCGCGGATCTTGGATGTCCTGGCCTCTCGCGGCCTGTGCTGCTGGGCAACGCTATCAAAGCCCGTGGCGATGACAGTGATGGAAATTTCGCTGTCTCTGGACTCGTCAATCACGGCGCCAAAGATGATATTCGCCTCGGGATGCGCCTTGGCACGAATGACTTCGGCCGCTTCGTTCACCTCGAAGAGGGTCAGGTCGGGGCCGCCGGTCACGTTGAAAAGGATACCCCTGGCTCCATCAATGGTGATGTCCAGCAGGGAGCTGGCGATGGCTTTCTGAGCTGCGTCCACAGCCCGATTCTCCCCACTGGCCTGACCGATGGCCATCAGAGCCGCTCCACCTTCAGACATGATCGCCCGCACGTCAGCAAAGTCCAGGTTGATCAGGCCCGGCACGGTAATCAACTCGGAGATACCCTGGATGCCCTGGCGCAGGACGTCATCGGCCACCCGGAAGGCTTCCTGGATGGAGGCCTTCTTGTCCACTATCTCCAGCAAGCGGTCGTTGGGGATGACAATCAGGGTGTCAACCTCGCTCTTGAGCTTTTCGAGGCCCTCTTCTGCCACCTGGCGGCGCCTGGCCCCTTCAAAGGTGAAAGGCTTGGTGACAATACCGATGGTCAATGCCCCCGTCTCTCTGGCCAGTCTGGCGATGATGGGCGAAGCACCGGTGCCGGTGCCCCCACCTATGCCGGCGGTGATGAAGACCATGTCCGCTCCTCTGAGGACCTCAGCCAGGTCTTCGCTGGATTCCTCGGCCGCCTTTTCGCCGATGACAGGGTCGCCGCCTGCTCCTAGCCCCTTGGTCAGCTTGTCGCCGATGCGCACGCGCTGGGGAGCATTGGACAGGAGCAGGGCCTGGGCATCGGTGTTCACAGCGATAAAGTCCACGCCCCGCAGCCCCTCCTGGATCATGCGGTTCACAGCGTTGGACCCTCCGCCGCCGATGCCAATTACTTTGATCTGAGCAAAATTTTCTGCATCAAAATTGCGCTGCATTTTAGTCCTCCTTCTACGTTGTCAGCTTCTTGCCAATGGGGCTTGCGCAGCAGGCTCCGTCGCGAGCTTTCGGTGCGAGGCCCTCGGCCGAGACTTTGAGCTCGGTCGAACGCTCTGGCCGAGGGCTCCCCGGGCTTCGCAAGCCCCAATGGAGCAGTCAGCCGGGCAGAAACGATCTGAGCCATCGCCCCAGGCGATGGTGAAGGCCCTTTTTCTCTTTACCGGAGCGTGAGGCCGCTTCCTCACGCAGACCCCACAACAACAACCCTACACCGGTGGCATAGGCTGGGCTGGAGATGACGTCCACCAGGCCCTCCAGGTGATTGGGAGAGCCGACGCGCACCGGCAATTGCAGGATGCTGCGCCCCAGGTCCTTTATGCCGGCCAGTTCAGAAGTGCCGCCACAGAGGACGACGCCGGCCGGCAGCAGGCCATCGTAGCCGGAGCGTTTTATCTCCCGCAAGATGAGGCTGAAAATTTCCTCGGTTCGTGCTTCGATGATCTCTGCCAGAAAGCGCCGGGAGACGGTCTGCCGGGCGCTGTCCCCAAAAGCGAAAACGTCAATCGGCTCATCTTCGATGTGCTCGGCCAGTGCGTAACCATAAGTCTTCTTGATCTCCTCGGCCGCGGTGAAAGGTGTGCGCAAGCCGACGGCTATGTCGTTGGTGAGATGATTGCCGCCGGTGGCCAGAACGACCGTGTGCCAGATGCTGCCCTCGATAAAGATGGCAATATCGGTGGTGCCCCCGCCCACATCGGCCAGGACCACGCCCATCTCTTGCTCGGTGCTGGTCAACACCGCCTCCCCTGAAGCCAGCGGCTCCAGGATCAGGCCATCTATATCTACCCCAGCCATCTGAATGCACTTGACCAGATTGTGCACAGAGGCCGAAGCACCGGTGACGATGTGGGCTTCTACCTCCAGACGATACCCCACCATGCCCAGCGGGTCGCGTATGCCATCCTGGCCATCAACGACAAATCCCCGTGGGATAACGTGGATGATTTCGCGATTGTAAGGAATAGCAATGGCCTGGGCTGCGTCCAGGGCGCGGTCAATATCATCCTGGGTGATGCCCCGCTCTGGTCGCGAGACGGCCACCACCCCTCGACTGTTGACCGAGGCAATATGCCCTCCGGCCACACCGACGTAAGCACCTTCGATCTTGTAGCCAGACAGGCGCTCGGCTTTCTCAATCGAAGCAGAGATGGCACTCGTGGCCTCGTCTACGTTGACGACCACCCCCTTGCGCAGGCCCCTGGAGGGCGCTACCCCCACACCGACGATGCGCAAGTTGTCATATTCGTCCACCTCTGCCACGAGAGTACATATTTTGGTTGTGCCCACGTCAATGCTGACAATGGATCTTTCCAAGGCAATCCCCGCCTAAAGCTCATCCAAAAAGTACCGGTGCTCCCGCCGGACGACAGTCCGACGGCGGACTATTACTTGTAATACGGACTCTCTTTGAAACGCAAATCCACAAACTGGGGCCGGATGCCCTTGGCTGCTATTTCCTGAAGCAGAGCCTTCATGATAGCTACCTTCTGCTCCATATCCTCGCCCTGGCCCAGATAGACGGGCCAGCCCTGCTCGCTCTGGAAGCTGATACCTGTGCGGGACGAATACTGGACGGTGGTGAGCTCTGGCAACAGTGAGCGCAGTTTTTGGGCCCCGGCAACTATCCGCGGGTCCACGCGATCCCCTGGTCGGATCGGACGCTCATCCAGGTCCACAATGACGGTGGCCTCTGGCAACTCTCCCCGGGCCGGCAAGATAGCGCCTTCCTCATCAACCCAGTAGCGTTCCTCTCCTCGTTGCCAGATGACCTGCGGTTGGCGCTCCACGACCTCAATAGTCACCTGGTTGGGCAACCCACAGTACACCCTGGCTTCTTTGATGTTCGGCAAGCTGACCACAGCCGCTTCCACCTGAGAGGGATTGATCCAGAAGATACTCATCCCTTCCAGGCCACTGTTTTGATAAATCTCTTCCGCCGGCACCAGTTGGTTGCCCACCACTCTGGCCTCATAAACGTAGAAAGTTTCTGCAGCGAAAAGGTGATAGGTGAGCCAGCCCAGAGCCAGCAAGAGGAGAAAACCCAGGGTTTTCCCTCCCCGATCTTGCCAGAAGCCCACCACCGGCCTCAGCGAGAGCTTGATTTTAGGTGCAGTGGCCTCGTAGTCACGCCCAAGCCGCGAGCGAGAGCGACGAGGGCGGCGTTTTGCAGGTACAATGCGCATGGTGGTTGTACTCCGACGGGGCTGAGGGAACTGAAGGGAACAATGCAGGCGCGTCGCAC
>JAOZOT010000303.1 GCA_029933115.1 Anaerolineae bacterium
GTTGAGGGTCGAGTTGATGGTTTTGGTTATCTCGTACAAGGTTTGCATTCGCTGGTAAGCGTCAGATAGCCTCTGTTGCAGGCGCAGCAACTCTTCATCTTTGTGGCGGAGGTTGATGGTAACTGAGGTAGCCAGGTAGACGGAAATATATAGGCAAGTCGTGAAAAAGACGAGGATGCTGACGAGGTACAAGCTGTTTTGATAGAGGGAAGCAGGGATAAAATCTAGAGATGTATGGGGGATGAGTTCTTTATATTCGAGGACGGCCAAAGTTCCTACTGCAAGGGCGGCCAGAGTGGCGAAGAAGTAACAGGCCCGAGGTGATAGGAGGATAGAGGCAATTATGAGATGGAAGATAAAGTAGAAGAGAAGGGGGCTCTCCACGCCGCCTGAGAAGTGGACCAGCAGGATCATAGCCAGCCAATCCAGGCTGGTCTGAACCTTGGCAAAGCGGTCAAAGGTAGCGGCTTCGGAGATACCCTTTCTCTCCAGCCGCTTCAAGTAGAGCTGAAAAAGAGCGTTGTAGAAGAGGATGGACAGGCCGATGGTATAAAGCGACCCTATGGGGAGTTGGACGTTCAAGATGGAACTGGCGAACCAAGCCGCAGCCAGGACGCCTGCAGCGGCAAGCCATCTCAATTGGATCTGCCAGGCGACCCGTCCGACCAATTCTTCCTCTACCGGCGTCCTGGGGAGCGTAACCCCTTTTTCTTCCATCGAGCGTTTCCCTCAACACAATCAGCATGGCTTCCTGGACGCCACGCCGTTCCCGCGCTCCTGAGGCTGGAGCAAAATACAATGACGGGCTGCACTGCCCGTCGCTGATGACCCCATTGTCAACAGCGGTGACAAAAAGGGTAGGTATATCGCACTCTGCCAGATTTGGCGGATCGCAGATTGCTCTTGCCGGTCCTTTGCGAGCAAAACGGGATTACCGGAGGCTATTTCCCCAATAGCTTCTCTACCTTTTGCACCAGAGCACCCGGCTCCAAAGGCTTCTCCACAAAGTCGTCCACCGGCAAATAGTCTTTGTCTGGCGCAAAACGCAGCGGCGTCGTACTGTGGAGGGCGGTCAACATTAGAATCGGTATCTTGCTGTAAGGGGCGTATTCCGACTTGGGATCGGGGCTCCGCAATTGCAAGGAGACCTGGAACCCCTCGGTGATATAGTCCATCATCACATCCAGGATGATCAGATCAGGGTTGATTTCTTTGACCTTCTCCAGCCCCTCCGTGCCGCTGGCGGCGCTGAAAACCCGATAGCCGTTGGCCTCCAAGGTCAGCCTGATCACTTCTACCAAATCAGGGTCATCGTCAATGACCAGGATTTTCTCATTAGCCATTATTGCTTTTCCTCCTTGTGTTCCTGAGACAGCGAGAGTAGATCAAATCGCAGCTCAGTTGACATCGAAGTGAATGTCAAACAGGGGTTCCCGTCACAAGCTGCTGCTCAACCGGCGTCGAGTTCGTCGAGAATGAGCCTGATGATGTGGGGAACTGCCCCTTCCACTTCTGGGCTTAGCTCTGCTCCCATCTCTACCCGCCTGGGCTGGATACCGATGATGACCAATTCGGCGGGGGTCACTTCCAAGGCCTCAGCCAGGGCCAGCATCTCTCCCAGCCCTATTTGATGGAGGGAGAGCGGTGCTTCTGCCGTTTTGAACCGCGCTTCTGACGGGGTGAACCTGACCACCTGGCCGGGGGAATGACCCATGTCGGCTGCGTCCACGATGATAACCCGCCGGTAGCTCTCCATCAGCCTGATAAGGCCCGGCCCGGCCGTGCCGCCCTCGACTACCGTCACCCCCTCCGGCAAATCCAGTTCTCTCAGCTCCTCGACCACCCGCGCGCCGATTCCTTCATCCCCCAGCAGCGGGTTGCCGAGGCCGATCACGAGGGACGAGGGACGAGTAACGAGTAACGAGTCAGTGACTCCTTCTGTCCCTCGTCCCTCGTCCCTCATTCCTCGTTTCTCCATACTCACACAAACTCCACGTTCAGAAGGTGAGTCGAGCACGAGATGCAGGGGTCATAAGCCCGTACCAACATCTCCAAAGTCAGAGTGATTTCTTCCTGAGACTTGTCTACGACAGTGGGCACCAGAGCCTTCAGGTCCCGCTCGATGTTGTTGTGATTCATATTGGTGGGGATGGTGAAATTGGCGCCGGCGATGGTGCCACTGTCATCCACGGTATACTCGTGAATGAGAAGGCCCCGGGGCACTTCTGTCGCCCCCACGCCTGTCCCCCCTTTGATCTCGACACTGCGGTCTTCCTCTTTGATGCCCATGGCCAGGAGTTCGTTGATGATGCGCACACCGTCTTCCAGGCAATGAGCCACTTCTACCAGTTGAGCGACGTTGTTCATAAAGGGGTTGTAGCACACCGGCTTCAGGCCCATTTCCTCGGCCGCCCAGCGGGCCAGGGGGGATAGCTGCTCGTAGTTGTTGTTGAAGCGAGCCAGAGCGCCGACCATGAAGGATTCGCGGGCTGCTTTGGCGTGCTTGGCCGTGGAATAGGGCACGACGAACTCTTTTATCTTCTCTCTGTACCGGGGTACCGGCGTGGTGCCGCCGTCGGTGGAGGCGATGACTCCATTGTAGAAAGCATACTCATCGTCCCTCTGGAGGGCCAGGTACTCGGTCTCCCGCTCAAAGTCGGGGATGTCCAGGGTTTTGAAGATCTCTACCCAAGCCTCCAGGTCGGGGATGGCCTCCGTCAGCCGCTGGCGCAAGGCCCGCAGTTCATCCGGCGTGGGGAGGCGGGTCCAGCCGTTCACCACCATGTTGATAGGGTGGGTAGTGCGACCACCTATCAGGTCGCTCCATTCATTGGCCAAGCGGTGCAAACGGACGGCTCGCAGTAACTCTTCTTTATGGGTTGTCGCCAAAGGGATGACACTATTTACTCCTAGAAAGTCGGGAGCCGCCAGGTAAAAGACGTGCAGAGTGTGACTTTGCACCGTCTCTGCGTGCAGGATCAGCTTCCGCAAGAGAACCGTCTGCTCCGAAGGTTGAACACCCAGTGCAGCTTCGATCCCTTGCAGGGAGGCCACCGTGTGGCCGATGGAGCAGATGCCGCAGATGCGGGAGGTGATGTGAGGGGCATCGGCGTAGCTCCGGCCCCGCACCATAGCTTCAAAGAAGCGGGGCGCTTCGGGTATCTCCCAGCGCAGTTCCTTGATGGCCCCTCCTTTCAGGTCAACCACAATGTTGCCGTGTCCCTCAACCCGGGTCACATAGTGGACGTTGATCTTGCCATCTTTCATTTGGCCACCTCCATGTACCCGTCAAACATGCGGAAGCTGTTCAGCATTTGCTCCACCGTGAGGCCATGCTCTTGCAGGACTTCTTTGTAGGAGTCGAGGTTGGGGTCATCTACCAGCCCCCGGCAGCCTTCGCATTTGTTGCCGTAGGTAGGGCAGATAGCCCCGCATCCAGCCCGCGTCACCGGCCCCAGGCAGGTCATCCCTTTCTCAAAGACGCAGATGTTTCCCTTCATCTTGCATTCCACGCAGACGGGATAGTTGGGGATGGGGGGCTTTTTGCCCAGAAGCAGGGCCTTGACTACTTCCAGGAACTCTTTGCGGTCAATGGGGCAGCCGGGGACGGCATAGTCTACCGGCACCACGGCGCTCAGAGGCCGGGCCGGGATGGTGTCGAAATGCTTGGCTTCTTTACCGTAGACGTACTTCAGCACTTCGTCCATCTCAAAAAAGTTCTTCAGGCAGTTGATACCTCCAATGTGAGCGCAAGCGCCCAAGGCCACCAGGACCTTGGCGTTCTGCCGGATGCCTTTCAGACGTTCCATCTCTGCCTCGCGGGTGATAGACCCTTCGACGAAAGCGATGTCATATTCGTCGGAATGTCCGGTCATGGCTTCTCGCCAACTGACCACATCCACCAGCCCGACGAGGTCCAACAGTTCTTCTTCCAGGTTAACGATCTGCAACTGACAACCTTCGCAACACCCAAAGTCAAATATGGCGATTCTGGGTTTCGTCATTCTCCGTTTCTCCATTTCTCTCTTCATGTGAGGACGGCGCAGCAAATCGGGCAGCGTGGGAGCCAACTCGCCTCCCCTGGTTGTGGAGCATTGGCCCTGCTCCCCAGAGGAGTAAAAGCTGGGGTTGAAGGGGGTGCCTCTGCCCCTCGGCCGAGTTCGGGCCGAAAGCTCCCCGGGCTGCACTGCGCGAGCCCTTATATTGCCTCCGGCAGTTCCTTCAACTGAGCGTAGCTGAAGACGGGGCCTTTCTGGCAGACGTACACGTTATTAATCTGACAGTGGCCACACTTGCCGAGGCCGCATTTCATCCTGCGTTCCAGCGAGAGGAAGATGCGGCTGTCTTGTATCCCTTTGCTCAGGAGTTCCATGAGTACGAACCGATACATGATAGGCGGGCCCACCGTCACGGCCACAGTGTTGCGGGGATTCACGGTGACCTTGGGGAAGAGGGTGGTGATAACCCCCACATTGCCGGTCCAGTTCCCGTCAGCCCGGTCCACTGTGACGTGAAGCTCCACATCGTCCCTGGCCTCCCAGTGGGCCAGTTCATCCTTGAACAGGAGTTCCGAGGGGTTTCTGGCCCCATAGAGGATGATGACTCGGCCAAAGGACTCTCGTTCGTCCAGGACCTGGTTGATGAGGGAGCGCAGCGGGGCCAGGCCCAGACCGCCAGGGGCGAAGAGCAGGTCCTTGCCCCTCATCTTGTCCACCGGAAAGCCGTTGCCGAAAGGGCCACGGATGCCCACTGTGGAACCTGGCTTCAGGCGATGCAAAGCCCCCGTTACATCTC
>JAOZOT010000304.1 GCA_029933115.1 Anaerolineae bacterium
CCTGCATCGCGGTCATCCTCCCGCAGGTTGCGGACCCTGCGGGAGGGTCATTGGCCCGCATCTGCCCGATGGGGCGACCGCAAGGGTGCGCCCCTACCGTAGGGGCTTGCCACCACATATAGTTTACACCAATATTGAAGAAAAATCAAGTGAGAGAAGTTGAGCCCCGAATCGCTCGCAGGGCGCTCACAAAGCCGTCATTGTGTTGCAGCAACCTCATTTCTTGACATAGAACGCCAGACGTGTAATAATTGGTAAGAAGGTTTGACACCGGGTGCCAGATTCTACGAGCATTGGTGAGGTCGCAAGAAGCTTCGATGGACTCGATCACTGTTAGAGAGGCTACGGTAGCTGACAGGCCGGCGGTAATGCGATTGGCGAGGCAGGCTGCCCGAGTCCATTCTCGCCTCGAGATAGGAAATGGTAGCGATTGGCTGGACGGTTACCCTTTTCTGTTGGCGGTAGCTGGAGGCCGGCTTTTGGGGTTTATTCTTTGCACCATGTACCACTCTCACCGGGCTTTGCTGCGTGGCGTGGGCCTGGTAGATGACTGGCCCATAAAGGTCTGTCTCGAGACTCTTCTGCCGCCCACTCTGGACAGACTCTGCTCTCAAGAGGTCACCAGCCTGATCTACATAGGCAACGACCGGTGGCTGACCGACCCTCTGCTGAGAGTTTGGGGTTTTTCTGTTCGGAACTCGGTTGTGACTTATACCAAGAGAGACTTGTCCATTCCGGCGTGGGGCAACCGGCGGGTGCGTGTACGCCCTGTCCATCCCGATGACTTCCCGGCCTTGGTTGCCCTCGACGAGGCGGCTTTTGATCCTCTGTGGCGCAATGCCTCCCAGACCTTTGCTCATGTGCTGAAGAGCCGGCCCTATTTTGTGGTAGCCGAGTTAGGGGGCCAAGTCGTGGGGTATCTCTTCAGCAGCCTGCAAGGAGAGACGGGGCATTTGAGCCGTGTCGCGGTGCATCCCGACCATCAAGGCTGCGGCATCGGCACACGGCTTGTGGCTGAGGCCATCGAGTTTTTCCGTGCAGGAGAGGTGAAAGCCATCACGTTGAACACCCAGAAGGACAACGCAGCTTCTCAGTGCTTATACCGTCGTTTTGGCTTCCGGCCAGTGGGTGAAGAGGCCCTTGTCCTCGAGCGCGGTCTGCGCGGCGAAAGGGTTGAGTGTTTGGATTCCTGAGGCTTTTCTGAATCTACTTTGGAGGTGGAGGGATGAAACCATTACGCAAGAACGTGGCAATCGCCGTTGACGGGGGGGGCATCAAAGGGGTGATGGTGACCAAAGCCCTTTCGATGCTGGAGGAGCACCTGGGCAAGAGCTGCAGTGAGATTTTCACTCTGGCAGCAGGGACATCCACCGGCAGCATTATCTCTGCCGGCATTGGGGCCGGGATGAGTGCGATGAAAATGCACGAGTTGTACTGCCGGCTTGGGGGAGCAGTCTTCAGGAAGACGTGGCGTTATTACCTGTGGCTTCTGGCTCGGTACAAGTATTCCAACCAGACCCTCATCCAGGCGCTGCGAGACGCCCTGGGAGAGATGACCATGGGCGATTTCTGGAAGTTAGAGCCCAAGATGGACGTGGTCATCACCGTCAGAGACTTGGTAGAGAACCGCACGCGGTTCGTCAAGCCGTGGAAGGAAGAGTATCGGGATTGGAAAGTCTGGTTCGCAGTGCTGGCCAGTTGCTCGGTGCCCACCTATTTCCCGGTGGTGGAGGGGCGTTACATTGACGGTGGAGTGGGCTCCTACTCGAATCCGTGTTACATCGCGGCCTACGAAGCGGTCTTTTGCCTCGATTGGGACCCCAAAGAGACAACTCTGCTGAGCTTTGGCACAGGACGGGTGAGGGGTGGAATGAAGCCTTATCAGGCGGACAAGCTCTTCCCCTGGCAGTGGCTTGGTCCCTTGCTGGACACTTTCCTCTCTGATGCCAGCGACCAGCAGGTGAGGGTCGTCCAACAGTTCTTCGAAGAGCTAGATTTCCGCCGTTTCCAGATTGACATCGAACCCATCGAGATGGATGACCCCTCCAAGATTGACCGGTTGACTGCATACGGCCAGAAGTTGGGAGAGATGATGTTGAACGACGAAACGGATGCCTATGCTGTCAGGCCGGCGAGGAAAGCCGGCCTGTAAAGGCAGCGGGTGCTGTGGCCGCCTGTGAGTCTGACAGCGTGTCTGAAAAATGCTCGTAGTGGCGACTTGAGTCGCTAATGACCGGTGCTCTGAGGCTAAAAACGACTGAAGTCGTTACTACGAGCGCCCCCCCTGAATTTTCAGACACGCTCTGAGGGATGGAGAGGAGACCATGAGACGCAAACGACTGGGGGTCGTCACCGACGGCGCTTTCAACGCCGGACTGACCGTGCGCCTGGATCCCGGTTGCTCCACCGAGGACCTGCGCATCGGCAGCTTTGTCATCGTCGAAGGAGAGCACAACCGCTACTTCAGCATGATCTCCGACATGCAACTGCGGGCCACCGACGCCCGGCTGCTGGCGGACCCACCCCGGGACGCTTCGCCCTTCATCGCCAAGGCTCTGGTGGGCACCAATACTTACGCCACCGTCCAGGTCAAGCCCATGCTCATGTTGGAGAAAGCGAGCCAATATGAGTTCGCCGCTGACACCGGCGGCATCCGGCCGGTGCGTACCATCCCCATGCACTTTGCCGAGTTGTGCGAAGCCGACGAGATGGACTTTGCCACTGTTTTCGGGCACGAGGGCGGGGTGAATTTCGCTATGGGCACGCCATTGACCATGGACATCCCTATCTGCCTCAACCTGGAGCGGTTGGTGGAGCGTTCCAACGGCATCTTTGGTCAGTCGGGCACAGGCAAGAGCATGTTGGCCCGTATCCTCCTTGCCGGCGTTATCAAAGCCCGGGCAGCCGTGAACCTCATCTTTGACATGCACTCAGAATACGCCTTCGACAAGCAGACCGAGGACGGCACCTGGGTCAAGGGCCTGCGCCAGATCTTCGGCAGCCAGGTGATGGTCTACACTTTGGACGAAAGGGCCGCCGCCCGTCGCAACGTGGACGTGACCTTGCGCCTGGGCCTCAACCAGATTGAAGCTGAGGACATCATGCTACTGGCCGATGAGTTGGACCTGAAACCCACCACTGCGGCCACAGCCGGGCTTCTTTACGATGTCTACAAAGAAGATTGGCTGAAGAAGCTGCTGTCTATGTCTGGCGAGGAGTTGGCCGACTTCTGTCAGCGGACGGGTGCTCACGAGGGAGCCACAGAAGCCCTCCAGCGCAAACTACGGGGGATCGGGCGGCGACCCTACGTGGTCGAAGAAGCCCCCTTCTCCGCCATTGACGAGATGGTGGCCGCGCTGGAGAGGGGCAAGCACATCATCCTGGAGTTCGGGCAGCACAGCAGCGCCCTGGACTATATGCTGGTCTCCAACGTGGTCACCCGCCGCATCCGCCGCCTCTACCAGCAGAAGATGGAGCGTTACGAGGAGACCAAAGATGAGGCCGACAAGCCCCGCCAGTTGATGATCACCCTGGAGGAGGCTCACAAATTCCTGAACCCGACGGTAGCCCGGCAGACCATCTTCGGCCAGATTGCCCGGGAGTTGCGCAAGTACAATGTGACACTGATGGTCATTGACCAGCGGCCCAGCGGCATTGACCCCGAAGTGATGTCGCAATTGGGCACCCGGGTCTCGGGCAAGCTGACCGAGGAGCGGGACATCGAGGCTGTATTGACCGGGGTCAGCGGCCGCAGTTTCCTGCGCGGGGCCTTGGAGAGCTTGAACACCCGCCAGGAGATTCTGATCATGGGCCACGCTGTGCCCATGCCCATTCAAGTTCGTACCCGTCAGTACGACGAAGAGTTCTACAGGGCGATGGGGATGCGGGAGGGAAGGAGCGCAGCTGCAGACATCGTGGACCTATTTGGAGAGTGAGCAGTTGCCCGGCTCTTTCCGGCAATACACAATTTGGGAGGCTGAGTGTTCATCTATCGTCTTTTGAGCGCTGCTATCTTGATACCTATCGCCGCCTGGATGGTCTATGCTGGCGGGTTCTGGTTTCTGGCTACCATAGCGGTCGTGGCCGGCCTGGCCGGATACGAGTTCTGCCGCATCATGCGGATAGGAGGGTACAAACCGGCGCCCCTCTTCTCCCTGGCCTTGGTCGCGTTGTTTCTGGTGGACGCTCATTACCCGGCCCGGGAGATTGGCTCCACCGGCCTGACGGCAGTCCTTGTTCTTTCCTTGATCTGGCAGTTGTTCCAAGAAGCTAGCTCGGTTCCCACTGTGGACTGGGCTCTGACCATCGTCGGGGGCCTTTACGTTGGCTGGATGGCCCGCCACTTCATCGCTCTGCGAGATGGCCCCCAAGGTCTGCAATGGACGGTGCTGGCCGTGCTGGTCACCTGGGCTGGCGATACGGGAGCCTACGCCATCGGTCACCGGCTGGGACGCCACAAGTTCTGGCCTCGTCTCAGCCCCCATAAAACCTGGGAGGGGACGGTGGGGGGCTGGCTGTGCGGGATAGCGGCCGGGGCCTTTTTGGGCTGGGCCATGGGCTTTGGCCTGGCCCATGGCCTGGCAGTAGGAGCACTCGTGGCCCTCATCAGCCCTTTTGGCGACCTGGGCGTCTCTATGATGAAGCGACAGGTGGGGGTCAAAGACTCTTGGAACATCATCCCCGGCCACGGCGGCTTTTTGGATCGTATTGACAGTCTGCTCTTCAGTGTGGTGGTGGTCTACTACTACGCCCATTGGGTCTGCGCGGCCGGGTAAGGGGCGTAGCCTCAGT
>JAOZOT010000305.1 GCA_029933115.1 Anaerolineae bacterium
GATATATCTGAAGACGGTCCCCGCTTGACGTTCTGGACTAAATGTGCTAGGCTTAAGGTGAAGGCGTCACTACGAGCGCCAACCACAGATCGCCGGAGGAGATAACCTCATGAAAAAGCGCCCCAAGAGTGTCCTGCCGGACGACCGCTATTTTGACCCCAATCCCCAGCACAAAAAAACAGCACAACACTTGTACTCCCTGGTCGCCGACCTGCCGCTCGTTTGCCCGCACGGTCACGTTGACCCCCGCCTGTTTGCCGACCCAGACTACTCTTTCGGCACCCCCACCGAACTTTTGCTCATCCCCGATCACTACATCTTCCGTATGCTCTACTCCCAGGGCATCCCCCTGGAAAAGCTGGGCATCCCCCGGCGGGACGGCGGCCAGGTGGAACAGGACCACCGCCGGATATGGCAGATTTTCGCCGAGAATTTTTACCTGTTCCGCGGCACACCCACCGGCACGTGGCTGACGCACGAGCTACACTCGGTTTTCGGCGTCGAGGACAAGCTGAGCGGCGAATCGGCCCAGGACATCTACGACCAGATTGCCGCCCGGCTTGCGTCGCCCGAATTTCGACCACGCAAGCTGTTCGAGCAATTCAACATCGAGGTTCTGTGCACCACCGACGCCGCCACAGACCCCCTGGACCACCACCGCGCCATCCGTCAGTCAGGCTGGGGCGGACGGATCCGGCCTACCTTCCGGCCCGACGCCGTGGTCAACATAGATACCCCCAACTGGCGCCAGAACATCGAGGCGCTGAGCGAGGTCAGCGGCAGCGAGGTCACCAACTACCGGACCTTTATCCGGGCCCTGGAGAACCGGCGCGCCTACTTCAAAGAAATGGGCGCCACAGCTACCGACCACGCCGCCCTGACCGCCTACACCGAGGAACTGTCGGAGCGAGAGGCAGAGGCCATCTTCCGGCGAGCACTGAAAGGCCAGGCCACCACCGAAGACGCCATCCGCTTCACCGGCCACATGCTGATGGAAAACGCCCGCATGAGCATTGAGGACGGCCTGGTTATGCAATTCCACCCCGGCTCGTACCGCAATCACAACCCCCTGATTTTTGAACGCTTCGGCCCCGACAAAGGAGGCGACATTCCCATCCGGACAGAATTCACCCGCAATCTGCGCCCCCTGTTGAACAAATACGGCCACGACCCTCGGCTGACCCTCATCCTGTTCACGCTGGACGAGACGACCTACGCCCGCGAGCTGGCGCCCCTGGCCGGCCATTACCCGGCCGTCAAGCTGGGACCGCCCTGGTGGTTCCACGACAGCTTGAACGGCATGAAACGCTACTTCGACCAGGTCATTGAGACGGCCGGGCTCTACAACACCGTTGGGTTCAACGACGACACCCGCGCTTTCCCTTCCATCCCGGCCCGACACGATTTGTGGCGGCGCGCGAGCGCCAACTGGATCGCCGGCCTGGTGGTGCGGGGTATCGTGGATCTGACCGACGCCGAGGAAATGGTACAAGACGCGGCCTACCGCCTGGCGAAAAGAGCCTATAAATTTCACGCTGAACCCGACCAGGCGTAGAAGCGTTAAAAAATTGAAGGAGGCAAGTATGGAGTTTTCAGAGCTAATCGCAAAACGGTACAGTGTCCGAGCCTACAAACCCGACCCGGTAGAAGACGACAAACTGCAACAGGTGCTCCAGGCCGCCCGCCTGGCTCCGACTGCCGCCAACCGGCAGCCCTTTCAACTCATTGTGATCCACACGGCCGGTCGCGAAGCAGAGTTGAAGCGCATCTACAAGCAAGACTGGTTCGTGCAAGCGCCGTTGGTCATCTGCGCCTGCGGAGTGCCGGCCCAGGGCTGGGTCCGCCGCTACGACGGCAAAAACTACAGCGAAGTAGACGTGGCCATCGCCATGGACCACCTGATCCTGGCCGCTGCCAACCTGGGGCTGGGCACATGCTGGATTGCCGCTTTCGACCCGACGGCCGCACGCGAAGTGCTGCACCTGCCCGACGACGTGGAACCCATTGCCTTCACGCCGTTGGGATACCCGGCCGACCGGCCCGGGGCCAAAAAGCGCAAAGCACTATCTGAACTGGTGCGCTACGAGCGCTGGTAGCAGCGTGCCTCCGGCAACAAACCTTGACCTTCATTGCGTTCACTGCCCCCGTCACCGGGGGCATCTATATATCGGTAGAATTCACTCCCCTGCTCGCAGCGGAGCTGCCCTCCACTGCCCAAGAGCCCAAAACCGCCTCTTGTCAACGACGTTAGAACGTGATATAATGACCATGCCACCGCTCTGTGAATCATTCTCAACCCCTGAGACCTCCGCTGCGCGATGGATTACCAAGTCGTCCCATGAAAAACACAGCAGAAGTGGTCATCATCGGTGGCGGCATCCAGGGCCTCAGCCTGGCCTATCACCTGGCCCAACGGGGCCTCACCGACATATGCCTGGTCGAAATGAATACCCTCGGCAGCGGCTCATCGGGGCGGTCGGCAGCCATCATTGGTCACGCCTTCCCCGGCGAGAACTGCCTGCCCCTCCTCGAACTGTCGTTCGCCGCCCTGCTGCGCTTCCAGGACGAACTGGAGGCCGACCCCGGCTACGAGCCTATCGGCTGCCTGCTGCTGGCCGGCACCCAGGGTGCACCTGGCCTGCGCCGCCGTCACGAGGTGCTGCAGAGCAAAGGCATAGACAGTCAACTGGTAGACCGGACAACCATCTCCCATCTGACGCCCGGCCTGAACCTGGAAGGAATTGAGGTGGGGCTGTATGGCCCCCGCGACGGGAGCGTAGACCCTCACTCCATCATGATGGCCTACGCCAACCACGCCCGCCGCCTGGGAGTGGAACTGGCCGAAAACGTGAAGGCAACCGGGCTCCAGATCGAGGGCGACAGGGTGATAGGCGTCCACACCACGGCCGGATTTATCGCCACACCTCGCGTGGTCAACGCTGCCGGCTTTCGCGCCCGCGAGGTCGGCGCCTGGGCGGGCATGGACCTGCCCATCACCAACCTGAAACGCCACATCTTTGTCACCGGGCCGATACCAACCTACTCCCGCCCCATCCCCTTCACCTACGAGGTAGAAGCGGCCTGGTACATGCGCCGTGAGGGGCCGGGGCTGCTCATCGGCATGGGGGCTGTGGAAAGCGACGAGGAAGACCCCCAGGTGGACTGGTCATTCCTCGACGAGGTGGTCGAACACTCCCTGCACCGTGCCCCGGCCCTGGCCGAGGCAGAGATCAAAACCGGCTGGGCGGGCCTGCGCCCGGTCACCCCCGACGATGACCCCATCCTGGGCGAAGCGCCCCATCTGCGCGGCTTTTTCAACGACTGCGGTTGGGGTGGACACGGCATCATGCACGCTCCGGCAGCCGGCCTCGTATTGGCCGAATTGATCGTTGACGGAGAAGCGACCTCAATGGACATCAGCCCCTTCCGCGCCGAGCGGTTCGAGGGAGAGTGAAGCGGAGACAGGTCAACTACTCTCAACAGAAAAGTACAAGCTACCCACTCAGCCTACCCTACCGCAGGCTGACGGCATTTGCGGGATTCAACCTCCGGTCAAGGCCTAAAGAACGTCCAAACCTGCGAGAGGGCGAGTAAAAAGGAGTTGAAAAATGAGCACCCAGCATCTATCGTGGAAATTAATTCTTGCCTTGACCCTTCTGGCTTTGATGGGAGGGACGCTCTCCTGTGCAGAAGAGGTGGAGAGCCGCCCCCAGGCCTGGATTGATTTCCCCCGCGACGGGGCCGGCGTGCCTGTGGGCACCCCTGTGGCCGTGATCTCCCACGCCTACGCCCGAGAGGGCGTGGCCGAGGTGCTGCTCTCGGTGAACGGGGAAGCCTACCGACGCGATCCCCCGGCGGAACCCGGGGCTTCCTTCAGCGAGGTCACACAAGAATGGCTCCCGGCGGAAGAGGGCCTCTACACCCTGCAGGTCAGGACTTACGACACCGCCGGGGAGGTCAGCAACCCGGCCACGATCAGCGTCAGGGTAGTGAGCGAGGTGGCACGGGGACCAACCGACACGCCCACACCGACCTCCACCCCTGAAACTCCATCTCCCATCACGCCGACCTCTACCTCCACGCCGACCTCCACTCCCGAGACTCCGTCTCCCGTTACGCCAACTCTCACGCCCACCGGCACGTCCGAGCCACCCACGCCGACCTTCACTTCCGAGCCACCCACGCCCACATACACACCGACGGCCACCCCGTGGCCACCGGCCCAGGTGGACTTCTGGGTGGAGAGCAACTCCATCACCAAAGGGGAGTGCACCGTACTCCATTGGGACGTGGAGTACGCCACGGCCGTCTTCCTGAACGGCGGGGGCGTGCCCGGACACGGCACCCAACAGGTCTGTCCAGACAGCACGACCACCTATGAACTGCACGTGGAGGCCCCAGGCGGCAACGTGGACCGCAGCGTCACCGTCGAGGTGACCACCCCACCCGACACCACGGCGCCGCCGGTCCCCTCGCCGGCCGTACCCGCCGAGGGGTTGGAGCTTGACTGTCGCTCCAAGCAGACCCTGGCCTGGATACCGGTCAGCGACCCCAGTGGCATCGCCGGTTATTATGTCAAGCTGGAGCGACAGGTGTCGCCCGGCAACTGGCAGTCGGCCGGTGGATGGGGACCGGTGAGCGGCAAGCAGGTTGAAGCCAGCGTGGATTGTGGCCTCTACTACCGCTGGACGGTGCGCGCTCAAGACGGCGCCGGCAACTACAGCGACTGGGCCCCGTGGTCCCACTTCTCGGTGACGCTGAAATAGAGGGACGCGGAAGCACGGAGGGAC
>JAOZOT010000306.1 GCA_029933115.1 Anaerolineae bacterium
TGGCAGATAATTGCCGCTCAATTTCGCACATCTGGCGGCGGATAACAATCCGCCGCGAACACGAGGCGAGGTAAACGGTTATAGCCTTTGGCGCTGCGGGCGAAAGCCTGCACAGGAGGTTCGGATGGGAAGGGATTTAATTGCCCGGATTGAAACAAGTTTCAGTAGATCACGGATCTCGTTCGCAGTGGGCGATTCACCGCCTCAAAAACGCCTTGAAGTAGGCATTGCCCGGCTGTTTGCGCCGCTCCGCTTTCTTCGAAGAACCTGGAAACCCGGCCTCGCAATCGCCCTGTTTCTCGCGAGCGTGTTGTTCCCCCTACCCGCCTATGGTCAGGGGAGTGGCACAGCGAACGATGGACAACACCGGGAAGTGCCCAGTCTAGACGTCATTATGATAGTGGACGAGTCAGAGACGATGTGGAACCACACCGACACAGAGGGGGTGAGGGTCAATACTGTCAACTTTTTCATTGACATGCTGAGTTCAGAGCAATCCGGTCCTGTCCACCGCCTGGGCATCGTCGCTTTTGGCACCGAACCATACGTCATCCCCTACACTTTGTTGGACAACCCGGCAGCGGCCGAGGCTCTGAAAGAGCAGTTCGCGACAGTACACAAGAGTATCGAATCCCACAAAGACGTGGAGTACACCGACGTCAACAAAGCCTTACGCGCCGCCCTGGAAATGATAGGAGAAGAGAGGGATCCAGGCCGAAAGTCGGCCATCATCCTCATCTCCGACGGCCAGCCGACCAATCCCCAGGTGAGCGAGAAGAAAGGCCGGGATACGGTCATGGCCTACCTGGACGAAACACAGACCCTCCTGAAGCAATTGGAGGATTATCCGTATGTGGATACCATCTGCCCTGCACCAAAGGGGGTGCCCTTTTACATGATAGGCATGGGGGTTAACAAACTGGAAGAGTCCTCCAGCCCCGATTTCATCACCCTCTACCGGGAATTCTGGCAGGGAGTCTCGGCCAGGGCCGGCGGATATTATAAAGAGGCTGAGAAGGTACAGGAGATGCAAGGCATCAGCACCTACATCTTCTCAGAACTGCTCTGCACTCCGGCCGAACCTTCTCTGGCTGTGCACTCTCCCCAAGTCCTCGAATATCAGGTTTACAACAGCTATTTTCAGATCTTTTTCACCATATCGGCCAAAGAGAATCCAGAGTTGGCAGCCACGGTCTACAGGCCGCGAGAGGACGGGACGGCAGGGGGAGCGGCGTTGAGCAAAGACGAAGAAGGCGTCAACTGGCAGAGCAACGGCGTGGACTATGAGGTGTGGGGGGTGAGGTACACTGAGCCCTGGGCCGGCACCTGGCGGGTGGTCCTGGAAGGGGAAGGGCGAGCCGAGTTCAGCTACGTCTTTTTTCCGAACACGATGATAGATGTCTATGAGCCCGGCGGCGGTTTCCTGCCCGCCGATAAGCCTTTCACCATCAGGGCCAGAATCATAGACGAAAACGGCCAGATCGTTGATATACCGTTGAAAGACTTTCAGGTAGAGATCGAGGGGGAAAAAGGTTTCAGGAAGCAACTGCCTCTGGAAAAGGACGGCGATACCTTCGTCGCTCAATTCGAGGCTCTGGAGCAGACGGGCGAGTACTCTCTGACCCTCCACGCTTTGCTGCCCGATGGCACGCCGCTTTACGAACACAAATGGGTCACTCTCATTTCCGCCCCCTGGGTGGAGGTGACGGAGCCCGTGCGGGGTTCATCGTACCTGCCTGGGGAATCCATCCCCTTGCAGGCCAGAGTCCACCTGGCCGGTGCTACTTCTTTCGAGGACATCAAACTGATAGCCACCCTGTGGAGAACGGAGGACGGGGAACGGAGACAAAAGTCCGTTCAGACCATTGAGATGAGCCGTGCAACGCAGAAAGGCGAAGAGGCGGGGGCCGGTGAAAACGTGATGACCTACTCTGGCGAATTTCAGCCTCCCGCAGACAGCGGTGAATACGCCATCCAGGTCGAAATGATGGCCATCCTGCCCGGCGGGCGGGTCTTTGACCACGAGACCGCTCCCATCCCCCTGTCCATCCTCACACCTCCAACCCCGACGCCGAGCCCGACTCCCATCCCCACCGCCACTTTTACCCCTACCCCTACGCCCGTGCCCACCGAGACCCCAACCCCCACGCCGACCCCTGTCTCGTTACTGGCCTCTGTTGCTGGGACGGCGAAGCCTTTCTGTCTGCCGGGCATCCTGATCCTTCTCCCGCCGGCCTGCCTCCTCGCTCTGCTGTGGCGCAAGCGGCGGCAAGCCGTTCCCGACAAGATAAAACTGCTGGCCGAGTTGATGCGCTCGCGGCGGGAGAGCGGCGAACCGCCCTACATCCTCATCCTTGGCAGTGGCCCTTCTGTGAGTCTGGGTAGCAACTCGATGAAACGCGTCGTAAAAGCAGTGGCCGGCAGCGTTGACCTGGAGAAATTCTACGAGACCCTGGACGGCCTCAGCCCACTGGAGCGATATGTGATCTTGAAAAAGCACTTTGCTGAAGCAGGCATCTCGCCTGGATATCGTCGCCTGGCAGAGTTGATCAAAGAAGGCTTCTTTGATATTATCTTCACCACCAACCTCGATCCGTTCCTGGAGAACTCGCTGGAAGCAGCGAACCTGGATTTCGAGGTGCTCATCTGTGGAGAGGGCGCCCTTGACCGCATGGGCCAGATGGACATCCCAGGCTTAGGCCAGCGCCCTGAGAGTGCACGGCCGCCAATCAGAATCGTCAAACTGCACGGTGACGTCCTCTCCCGCTCCTTTGCCTTTACCCCCAGTGAAATATCTCTCTTCGGAAGCGACGGTGAGCGTGTCCTGCGCCGCTACCTGAGTCACGACCTGATCATCGTCGGGCATGGCCCCCGCGATTACGACATCAACCGCGCTATTGAACGGGAGGGGGGCTCCATCTGGTACATCAACCAGAGCCCACCCCCAACGGACAACTTGGTCTATCAGGCCATGAGAGCTCGAGGCACCCAGACGAATGTCATCAGCGGAGAGTTCGGGCTGTTTGACCGTTTCTTTGAGGCCCTGCACAGCGAATTGATGCGCTCCTGATGAGTGCGGAGGGGGGAGGAGAGACGCACTTGCTGTCAGCGGGAAGCACTCAATCAGCGTCAAACCGCAGCCCTTTGAGCACTGCTGTAAGTGCGTCACACCTTAAGGCAAGGCTCTAGGAACCACATCACGAGGGGAACGAGACCAGGATCTCGCTCCCCTCGATTCGTTCTCGGCCATTGTATCTCCTTGATAAATATCGAGGTTACGGGTATAATCATCTATCACTCTGCTGCACTAGAGGGGAAACATGACCGACCTGGAACGTCCACTGCCTGGACAGACAACCATTGAGCAGGGATGGACGGGGAAGCGGGACCTTACCACCGGCAGCATCCACCGCAACATCTGGACCCTGGCCGTCCCCATGATTCTAGAGATGGGCACGCTGAGCGTGACTCAAATAGTGGATACCTATTGGGTGGGCAAACTGGGCTCGGCGGCACTGGCCGCAGTGACTATCAGCATCACCCTGCGCTGGGTCATCAACAGCCTAGCCAACGGGCTGGGCATCGGCGGGATGGCCGTGGTAGCGCGGCGCATCGGAGCCCGTGACAGAGCCCAAGCCGACCACGCCACCTGGCAGGCCATCCTGCTGGCCGCGTTCGTCTCCCTGGCGCTGGGGGCCATGGGCATCCTGCTGGCCAAACCGGCTTTGCGCATCCTGGGGGCCGACGCTGAGGTGCTGGCGATGGGAGCCTCGTTCCTACGCATCGTCTTCGGTGGCCTGTTCACCCTCATCCTGGTCTTTGTCATCAACTCTCTGCTGCGCGGCGCAGGTGAGGCCGGGCTGGCCCTGGGGGTGCTGATCCTGAGCCAGGGCCTGACCGTCGTCCTGGAGCCACTGCTCATCTTCGGGCGGGGACCGTTTCCGGCCCTGGGAGTGGACGGCTCCGCCTGGGCCGGGGTGTTGGGTTTTGGGGCGGGGGTACTGTTTCAGATGGCCATTCTGCTGAGCGGTCGGGCTCGCATCGCCATCAGCAGCGAACTTGACCTACGGCCCGACCTGCCCCTGATGTGGCGCATCATCAAGATCGCCCTGCCCAGCACCGTTCAGATGACCCTGCGCTCCACTTCGCGACTGGTCATACTGGCCATTGTTGGCTTATATGGCACCTTCGCCACGGCTGGCTTCGGCGTAGCCAACCGCATCCTGCTCATCGCCCTCATCCCGGGCTTTGGCCTGGGCAACGCGGCCGCGACTTTGGTGGGACAGAACCTGGGCGCTGTCCAGCCCCGGCGGGCCGAGCGCAGCGCCTGGTGGGTGACGGCCTACAACATCAGCCTGCTGGCCGCTTTTGCTGTGGCCTTCTTTGCCTTTGCCCGCCCGCTGGTTGCCTTCTTCGACCCTACACCAGAAGTGGTGGAGATCGGGGCCGAATGTCTGCGCATCGTGGCTCCTTCGCTGATCTTCAGCGCCATGGGAGTGGTATTGGCTCGCGGCTTTGACGGTGCCGGGAACACCATGCCCGCCATGTTCGTCAACCTGTTGACTCTGTGGGGAATGGAAATCCCCCTGGCTTACGGTCTAGCTCAAGGGACGGGGCTGGGCATCACCGGGGTGTGGATCGGGCGCGCCTTGGCCAACCTGGCCAACGGCCTGCTCTTCGCCTTCTGGTTCCGGCTGGGACGCTGGAAGAGGAAAGAGGTGTGAGACACAGAGCAGTGCTCAATTTCATCAATTCTGTTGACTATTTGGAGCAATGGGTTTCGCCATTC
>JAOZOT010000307.1 GCA_029933115.1 Anaerolineae bacterium
TGGTCAAGGGTGGTCAGTGGGTTGCCGCCGAAGCCCCGGCCGCACCTCCAGAAGAAGAGGCTGCCTGCGAGATCAAGGCCATCGAAGCGGTTGACGACTACACCGTGAAGATCACCCTCAACAGGCCCGACGTGGCGTTCCTCCAGAAGATCGCCTTTGACGCCTTCGGCATCAGCAGCCCGGCCAACCTGGATAAGTACGAAGGTGGTGGAGACCTCTTCAAGAATCCGGTGGGCACCGGCCCCTACAAGTTCGTGGAGTGGGTGCCTGACCAGACCATCACCCTGGAGCGCTACGAGGACTACTGGGGCGATGCGGCCAAGACCGAGAAGGTGGTCTTCCGCGTCATCGCCGAGCCTCCGGCCCGCGCTCTGGAACTCCAGGCTGGCACCGTGGACGGCATTGACAACGTCGCCCCGGACGACATCCCCACTCTGGAGGCCGACCCCAACATCACGGTCTACGCCCGGCCCAAGTTCAACATCGGCTACCTGGGCATCAACCGCGCCCGCGAGCCTTTCAATGACGTGAAGGTGCGCCAGGCTGTGGGCTATGCCATCAACAAAGAGGCCATTGTGGAAGCCCTCTACCCGCCTACGGCTGAAGTGGCCACCCAGTTCATCCCGCCGGGCATCTTTGGCCATACCGAAGGGCAGGAGTACTACAAGTACGATCCTGATAAGGCCAAGGAGCTTCTGGCCGAGGCCGGCTACCCGGATGGGTTCGAGACCACTCTGTGGGTGATGCCCGTCTCCCGTGGCTACTATCCCACCCCAGACAAGGTGGGCGAGGCTATCCAGGCGGACTTGGCCGCGGTGGGTATCAAGGCCGAGATCATAACCTACGAGTGGGGCACCTATCTCGACAAGGTGGCGGCAGGTGATGCGGATCTCTTCATGCTGGGCTGGATGGCCGACTACGCTGATGCCACCAACTTCCTGGACGTCTTCTTTGGCAGCGGAGCCGACATGAGCTTCGGCGACCCGCAGGACTTCCCGGAGTTGCTGGACCTCCTCACGGAGGGCGGCTCCACAATAGAAGCGGAGGTGCGTCAGCCTGTCTATGACAAGGCCAACCAGTTCATCTATGAGAACGCCATCGCCATACCCATCGTCCACAACAGCTCGGCCACTGCCTATCTGAAGGAGTGGACCGGCGTCAAGCCTGACCCCTTCAGCAACGAGGCTCTCTGGCTGGTCGAGGCCCCGGGCAAGGACACTCTGGTGTACGCCCGCAACGGTGACTCGGTGGGTCTGGACTGCATTGACGAGACCGATGGCGAGTCCTTCTGGGTCTGCAAGCAAGTCTTCGAGTCCTTGGTCCGATTCGAGCCTGGCACCACCAATGTCATCCCCGCTCTGGCTGAGAGTTGGGAGGTCTCTGAGGACGGCACGGAGTGGACTTTCCATCTGCGCAAGGGCGTCAAGTTCCACGACGGCACCGACTTTAACGCCGATGCTGTGGTGAAGAACTGGGTGCGTTGGTGGGATAAGGAAGACCCGCTCCATGTGGGCCATACGGGTGACTTCTTCTACTTCGGCTACTTCTTCGGCGGCTTCAAGGGAGAATAAACCTGTCTGGTCTGCGTGACTACCTACAGTGCAGGGGGTATTCTCCTGCACTGTAGGTTTTTTCTAAGGGGGTGACGTGACACGATATATCGTTCAAAGACTGCTGTTACTTGTCCCCGTTCTCCTGGGTATCTCCATTATCACTTTTTCCATGCTGCGCCTGATCCCCGGTGACCCGGCCCGTGTAATGTTGGGCGAGCACGCTACGGAGGAGCAAATCCAAGAGTTCAGGGAGAGAATGGGGCTGAATGACCCCATCTACATCCAGTATCTCCGTTATCTGCAGAGTGTCATGCGCGGCGATTTGGGTCGGGCTATCCTGACCAACGAGTGGGTGGCTGTGGAACTGGCGCAGAGGCTGCCGGCCACCATTGAGTTGAGCATGGGGGCCATGTTCGTCGCCTGCATTGTAGGTATCACTGCCGGCATGATCGCCGCCTACTATCACAACTCTTTTTTCGACCTCATCACTATGGTAGGCGCTCTGATAGGCGTCTCCATGCCCATCTTCTGGTTGGGCCTCATCTTGATGTACATCTTTGGTTTCAAGCTCAAGTGGTTGCCACCTTCTGCCCGTCTGACAGTGGGTATTGAATTGCAAACCCTTAATGAAGCCTATCACCTTGATCAGATTCTCAGCGGGCAGTGGGGAGCCAAAATCATCGCCCTCACGGACTTTCTCTCCGAATTCTATGTCTTGGCTAGTATCCTGACGGGTAATTGGAAGGCTTTGGTAGACGCTTTGAAGCATCTCATCCTCCCTTCCATCGCTTTGGGCACTATCCCTATGGCCATCATCGCCCGTATGACCCGCTCTAGCCTTTTAGAGGTATTGAGCCAGGACTATATCCGCACAGCCCGGGCCAAGGGATTGCGAGAAAGAGCCGTTGTATTCACCCACGCTATAAAAAACGCCTTTCTACCTGTTATCACGGTCATTGGACTACAAACAGGGCTTCTTCTGGCTGGGGCCATTCTGACGGAAACCATTTTCTCCTGGCCAGGGATGGGGCGTTTGGTGGTCAATCGCATCCTAGCCCGTGATTACCCTTCGGTGCAGGGTAGTGTGCTGGTCATCGCCTTGATCTTTGTCTTTGTCAATTTGATTGTTGACATCTCTTACGCTTACCTGGATCCACGCATTCGTTACGAGTAGGAGGCTTGCGAAGCCCACTGCGCAAGCCCAGGAAGGAATCATGTCGGTGACTATTGCTGAGACTACTGCTGAGAGCTTTCGTTTTCGAACGCGAGAACCTACCAGTCTGTGGCGCGACGCCTGGTATCGGCTGCTGCACAATAAGCTGGCCGTTGTAGGCATGATCATCCTGGCGCTGTTTCTGCTCATGGCTCTCTTTGCTGATGATGCCATCATCGCTGTCCCCCTGGGCCGTGAACCCCGACCCCTGCTGGCGCCCTACGATCCTTATGAGCAGGAATTGATCAGACGCCGAGAGCCTCCTTCAAGAGAGCATTTGCTGGGGTTGGACGAGACCGGGCGGGATATGTTGAGCCGCGTTATCCACGGAGCGCGAGCCTCATTGCAGGTGGGGTTGGGTTCAGTCTCCTTTGCCATTGTGATCGGAGCCCTGGTGGGAGCCATTTCGGGCTTCCTGGGCCGCTGGGTTGACAATCTGGTCATGCGGCTGATGGACATCATGCTCGCCTTCCCCAGTATGCTTCTGGCCATTGCTATCGTCTCCATACTAGGGCCAGGCCTGATGAACATGCTCTATGCCATCGCTATCGTTTCCATCCCCATCTACGCTCGCATTGTGCGGGCCAGTGTGCTCTCGGTGAAAGAACAAGATTACGTTCTAGCCGCCCGCTGTATTGGTGTCCCCCCCACACGGATGCTCTTCCGTAACATCCTTCCCAACTGTCTGACACCGCTCATCGTGCAGGGGACATTGGGCATCGCTACGGCCATCCTCGACGCAGCAGGCCTCAGTTTCCTGGGCTTGGGGGCCCAGCCACCTAAGGCGGAATGGGGAGCCATGCTGGGACAAGGGCGAGGGTCAGTCTTCACCGCTCCCCATATCGTTATTTTCCCCGGTATCGCCATCATGCTGACCGTTCTGGGTTTCAACTTGTTAGGAGACGGCCTACGCGACTCTTTGGACCCCCGCCTGCGTATAGATTGAACCTCTGATGCTCAGAGGGGGGGAGAAGGATCGTGATGGTATCGGTGAGGCATTTTGCGCTGGATAGTCTGCTTGTTGCCTGCTTGCTGGTTGCAGTCGTAGTGGGCGTCTCGATCCCCGGTTCCTTTCTGATCGGCGCTTTTCTGGAGCGCTATCCTTCTTCTCCCCCGCCAAGGATAGCTTCGACCGTGCCCGATGAAGATGGCTGGCTTCTTGACCGCGAAAGCGAGCATTTTATCTACTACACTCGCCCCGGTCAGAGCATACCAGATTGGGCCGTGGAGTTGCACGAATTCACTTATTCAGAGGTGACAAAGCTTTTTCCTGTAGCGGGGGCGGCCAAAATTAAATACTACAGATACCGCTCCCAAACCGATCTGCAGCGGGCCTTTGGTCACCCCAGGAAAGGCTATGCTTATTACACGGACGGTGGGAGCACTGTGCACTCTGTCTACAGTTGCCATCCCCACGAGGTGATCCACGCCATTACTTACTCGCTAGGGCGACCGCCGGCCTTTTTCGAGGAGGGTTTAGCCGTAGCCTATGATTGGCGGTTTGCCCTGGAAGAAGGAGAGGTCCATGCTCTAGCCCAGGGGAAACTTGGGCGTCAGGGGTTATTCCCGTTGCACTCTATCCTGACCACCAGGGACTTTCAGGCTTATGATAGCCTCACCGCCTATGTCGAGGCCGGTTCCTTCGTCAAGTATCTGATTGATACCTACGGGCCAGACAAGATGCGGTCCATTTTTACATTGCCCAGATACGGCAGTACCCAGGAGATAGAAGCAGCCTTTCAGGAAATCTACGGTCAGTCCCTTTCTGAGATGGAAAGCGAATGGCGGGCTTTCCTCCGAGCCTGGCATCCGCCAGAGAGACCATCGTTAGAGAGAAAGCTCTCTCTTTTGCTCTTCAGTGGCTCATCGTTGATCCTGGTCCTGGTGGGAGGGATAGCCTTAAGTTCTATGGCAAATACAGCCCTCGAGAAGCTGACAAGGGTCGTTGCTGGCTTCAGGTGTTAAAGAGGGCAGGCGACAACGAACGAGGGGTTGGCTTTGGGCCAACCTCTTCTGTTTTTG
>JAOZOT010000308.1:0-1586 GCA_029933115.1 Anaerolineae bacterium
TAGCGCCAAGGCCCGCCGCCACGTTCAGCATACCACGCGTCATTCGCATTGACTCTTCGGTGTTGAACTGGAACGCAGACGCCAGCCGGAAGAGGTCCATAGTGGTCTGCACAGACAGCGGCGAGATAATAGCCATCCGGCGCAGCTTATTTACAGTCTCGGCGGCCTTCTCGCCCGATGCTTCAAACAGCTGATTACCCGTGTACATCATGCGGGCAGAATCTCGCTGAATGGTGGCATAGCGTTCTTGGCTATCCATGAGGCGGGCGAGTTCGGGGTCCACTTGGCGTAGAATATCTTGGTAATCGCCAAGCGCGTCGCGGAGCTTTTCTGTGTCAATGCGCGCTTTTGTGGTGCCGTCTTTGAAGTCCGTGCGCCAAACCGTCGCTGCTTCTAAGCTAGACTCAATAAGACCCGCCAGTTCGCGGGCCTGCAAGCCTCGAATTTGTAGCTGGATGGCTTGAAGCGTGCCGGTGGCCTCGATGGAGGAACGAATAAATGCCCCGACCGCCTGCCGCGCCCGCCAGAAGATCGAGGCTAAGTTGATGCCCGCAGCGATAACGAGAATATCTCTAAGCGCCCGCCCAACTCCTCGAATAGCTCCGACGAGCCGACTGGGGCCTCTGGTGGTTCCAAGACTTTGAACGCGGCCCGCCAGTTGGTCGGTGGCCGACTGCGCCTGCCCAACCGCTCGAATAAACGACTGGGCGTTCATCGTCAGGATGGCCGAAAATTGAACAACGTTAGGCATACATCACCGTTTAGACGCCTTGGCCTCTGCATCCAAGACGTTGAGAATGTCCAAAAGGTCAGGAAGCGGTATAGCATCTATCTCGCTTGGAAGAACGCTAAAACGCTCCGCCAGCAGGACGCGCACCGCCTCCCACGGCAGGTCCTCCGATTCAAATTTCAACGCGACAAAGGTTTTCTTACCGAGCGATGCCTTGCTCGCGAAAAAGCTCCTCGATGGCCTTGTTGAACGCCTGCTGGAGCATTAGATAGTCTCTAAGTCCCAGGTCCAGCAGCGCTTCGTCTGAAATTTCGGCATCGAACGGCCATTCCACAAGACATCGCGCGATAATCTCCCGCGACCGCTTTTCGGTTTGGGGGTCTGCCGCCGCGTTAGGATCACGCCGCGCAAACTCCAGAATCTCCCGATATTTTACGCGGTTGAGGTCGAATTTGAACTCAGAAGCCATACCGCCTCCCTCCTTTTAGTTTTTGGTTTAGTACTGAGCCGTGCCGCCGAACAGGACTGAACCGGACTTCTGGAAGCTGATACGGATAGTAGCCACGTCAGAGTATGGATACTCAATATCCACGCCCGTCACGATGGCCGCAAAGCCGCGTTTGGGCTTACCCGACTGGGTGCCCTGCGGGGCGTAGATGAGCGTACCACTAGTGCCTTCCGGCATGGCCTGCTCAATGCCCGTCGCGGTAACGTCCGCTTGGTCCAGAATTTCAATTTCAGCCGTACCGTCTTTCAGCGTCGCAAGATAACTCTTGTCGTCCTCGGAGCCGGCGGTGATGTCCACCGTATCCACGTCCCGAGAGACTGACAGAGTGCGCTGGTCGCCGGTCAGCTG
>JAOZOT010000308.1:1686-4774 GCA_029933115.1 Anaerolineae bacterium
GGCTTGCCGCCGCCGATGTCCTCAATAAAGTGAAGATTCAGTTGGCGAAAGACTTTATAGTCAGCCATCCCCTCTGTGTTGACGCCCAGCGATTGGCGGTCTAGAGTGTTCTTGATTTGTAGATCCACTTCCTCCGCAGTAATAAGATCGTCGTCAATACACTTTACAGCGTAGTTCAAGTCCGCCGCCTCTTTGGGATTGTCAGCGATATGCCGCCCGCCCATTTTCTGGAATACCACCACCGGAAGAGTGGCCCCTTGCGGGATGACAGTATTGTAGATTCGAGGAGACGCCGTTCCGCCCACAAGAGCGGTGAGAGCGGTGGAGGCGGCGAGTGTGTTGTAAAGCGCTTTCTCAACAAAGATCATCCGATAATCCTTACAATCGAATCTGGTTTACCTCTAAACATAAGCATAAGAAAAGACTTTAGTTCGCCGCCCGCCCGTTCTGCCATGATAATATCCAACGCCCGCTCTAGAAAGGGATTGGCTGGCGTTTTGCGCGTCCCAAACTCCACAAAGCCAGCGTAGCCCACGACGGGTACAATGTGAACTTCGTCGCGGGCGGGGGAGGGTTCTGGTTGGACGCCCAGCGCCGGCCCCCAATCGCCGTGTGTGGGACGTAAGGAGCGGGCTTTGTTCACGGCGGCGGCGTAGTCTGTTCGGATACTAGATACCACAGCGATAGAGTTTGCTAGAGCGCCGGTTTCTACCGGAGCTTGGTCGGACGCCTCGTCGCGGATGTCGTCAGCTAAGTTGTGCAGAAAGTCCAGACCGTGCTTCTCTACGATGTCGCGCATGGGGTTGAACCAATGCGTCACTTTGATACGCCCGCCGATTTTCATACTTCCAGTCTCATAACCACGACGCGGCGCGAACCCGCCCACGACTTGCCGGAATCCACGTATCGCACTTCGTAAGTGTCGCCGTCTTTGATAACTCTGTCGGTTTCTTCGATGGTCGTGTCGTATGGTAAAGTAAGAATATACGTACCCTCGACCAGAAAGTAGTTCATCATCGGACTGATTTGCTCGTTGCCCGACAGCCTAGCGGACCGCCCTGGGTCCAGACGGCACGGCACGTCGGCGGCTCTTGTGCTGTATGATCGCTCCGGCTCTCCGATCTCGTTTTTGGTGTAAGTCACTTTTTGTATCGTACAGAAATCGGGAAGAAGATCGGAGATCGCACTTCGGATAGAAGCGAGTTCGTCAGCGGTAAGTCCTATGCCCATTACGTCGGTATCCTAGTAGTTTTCGGAGTTTCGGTCGGCCACTCGCTCGGCTGGATGTCGCTTCGATCTACGTAAGTCACTTGTAGCGCCGGAGCCAGCCCGCCCATCTCCTTCAGCATGTCGATTTGCTGTTGCAGCCGCGCCGTCATCTGGGAGCGCCAAACCCGCATATTGTCGGTCTGGAAGTCCGGCTGGCGGGATAACTCTCCCAACCACGCTGTAAGCACGTCCACGGCGGCTTTGTACGGATTGTGCGCCCACCCCGTGAAGTAGCGAACGCTGCCGTGCTGGTCGTTCTTGAAAGTGATAAAGCCGTCTACTGCTGACAGAGTGTAGTTTGCTGTCCCAATAATACTACCCGTACTGTCGGTGAGCATACAGTCCGCCGTAGTGCCGCCCGCCGATGTATCTTCTAACCAACCATAGCCGATGCGGGCGTGTTTGTATACGACGGTGCCGCCGCCGGCGCTTCGTTCGGGTTCGTACTCAATTTCGTGGCGGGCGAGGCGCACTCTCCGAGAATCTAGAATCCGCTGAATCTGGTCGTCCGTGAAGTACGAAACGGTGCCGACGGAATACTCCGCGGTGCCCGCGCCGGACAGTCTGCGGACTTCATCAATCAGATATTGGATTCCGGCTCTCGCTGCCATCGTCTATCTCCACACTAACGGGAATGTCTGTCGGCGGGGCCTCTTTCTTGCGGCACGTTCGACAGACATCATCGTAGCCATCTTGGGTGCGTGGGTGCGGGTCAAACATCCGAAGAGTCTTGGTCTTGCCGCACCGCAGACACAGTTTTCGCTTTGTAGAAATCATAATCAATGCTCTCTTTAGTTTTAGCCCGAGCGAGTGCTATTTCTAGTGCCGGAAGCATGTACTTTTCCATTACTACGTCGGGATGATAGTTTTTCATAATTTGCTCCCGTGCCCAGCGCCCGCCGGCTTTTCGTTTAGCAGGAGTGAGTTCGTGCGCTCTTATCATGGCGTCGTATATCTGAGAAACGCTCGGCATAAACTGCCAACTCTCCTGCTCGGTGTAGATGGGCGTGCCGCCGACTTTCCACCCGTAGAACGTTATTTCCGGCATAGCCGTCCATTTGGACGTGATAACCGGTGTGCCGCACGCCTGCGCCTCGATGATGGGTACGCCGAAGCCCTCGCCGCGGCTTGGGTTTGCCAGAACATCCATCGCTGCATATATCTTCGCCATCTCCGCCGTGCCGTAGCCCGTTAGTAAAGCTAGTGGGTTGGCGAACTGCACGGCCTCCGGCGGCAGATTCAGGCGCTCTCGCAGCAGAGTGAGGTTCAGTCCGGTGGGCGGGGCTATTTCTGTGTGCAGATACAGCAGAGCGTTTGGCACACTTTGTCGTAGCTTAGCGAAGGCCGTCATAACCTCTGCGAAGCACTTTCTGGAGGGGCTGCCCTTGTTGGCGGCCACCATTCCCACGACGAACTTATCCTCCCAACCCAACTCTGCCCGCGCCTCGTCTCGATCTACCGGTTCCAGATACTCTGGACACACAGCGTGCGGGACGTACAGCGGGGCGAAGTCTTGCTCGCGTAGGGCGCGCCAACCAAACTTAGACATGGCTATTGGCACAGCGCCGCCGTCTCGGAGGGCCTCCACGACGTGCTTGGGGACCGGATAGTGGTCTACCGGCGTCCAAGCGGCCCACGGAAGTTTGCTGAACACTTTGTCAGAAAGTACCCACACATCCACCAACGTAAATACCAAGTCAGCACGAAGGGCCGCCGCGTGCGCGCCCACCACATCGTTTCCGAAAGGGTCGTGCAGGCCCGGCAGAACCAGAATGTCGCCAGGTGCGCGAAGAGGCGCGCCGCCCAACCCGTAGAACGC
>JAOZOT010000309.1 GCA_029933115.1 Anaerolineae bacterium
CCGGTGCTCTGCGGCTAAAAACGACTGAAGTCGTTACTACGAGCGCCGCCCCCCCCTGAATTTTCAGACACGCTCTTAGCCTGTTTTTCGCACTCACGGCTATCCTATCCGCTTCCAGAAGCGTTTTCGAGAGCTGGAGTCGAGCCTTGAGGCGGGTTTGAGTCGGAGCCTGGCCCCCGAGCTAAAGCTCAGGGCTAAAAAGCCCAAGCCTGCTAAAAGCAGGCTATCGGCTCACCCCGGCGAGCGTTTAGGGCACTTCCGGTGCCCTTGCGCTGCTCAGCCTGGAGCTTGAGCTCCAGGCAAGCTCTTTAGCCCCGCGCCTGGGTCGGGCCGGATTACCAAACTATTTTCTTAACCCTCATCAGCGCCTCAAAAACGCACTGAAGTGCGCACCACGAACCTCAATGGCGGTCTACTGAGACTCGAAACGGCCAGGCCGAGTACGATGGCTCCCCAGCTAGCCAGGCTGATGGCGAGGCCCATTTTGAAGGACAGAGGATCGTACTTGAAGAGCACGGTATGCTGACCCGACTCCAGAGGCACCGCTCGAAAAGCATAGTTGGCCCGCAAGATCTCCCGCTCTTCCCCATCAACGTAGACTCGCCAACCGGGGTAGTAGGTGTCGCTCAAGACCAGGTAGCCATCCCAGCCCAGGGTGACTTTTATTTTGACTGCGTTGGGACTGTATTCGGGGAATAAAGGGATAAGGGGGTAAGGGGCAGGGGATACAGGGTAGGGGGGCTCCTGGCCGGAGGCCGGGCTCAGCAGCACGGTGCGGCGAGGGTCGAAGGTCTGACTTGAAAGTTCGGCCAGCAATTCTTCGTCATCGTATATCACCTGAGCCTGAGAGACGACATACGCTCTGGGCAAAGCAGCGTCGTTGCGGTAGATCAATATGCCATCGGCAAAAACGAGATCCAACCCCGGAATCTCTCTGTAATCGAGGATGTATCTCACATTCATCAGGCTCAAAAGGCGCAAGGCGACAGCCAAGCGGGCTTTATCAACATTTTGCCCCCGGTCAACCCATCGAGGAAATCCTTTGTCTATCTCTTGCCTCAGCCTATCGTAGCGGCCAATCACGAGGGGATCGAAATTATTAGCGCTGAAAAGCCCCTCGCTTAACGCCAGGTTGGGCATCAACGTCTCTCTCAGCCCCATCAACCACCCAACGTCGCCGGAGCCAAAGTCATTAAACAACAGATATTGCTCAAACTTTAACCTGTAATCAGTCCCTGGGAAGGTGAATATTCGATGGCTCCTATCCTCTCTTTTGAGAAAAGCCCCGCTGGCAGTGGCAAGTTCGTAGAGGCGTGGTTCTGTGGTGGGGTTGAGGGCGGAGCCAAAGACGATGAGGTCGGCGGCGACGAAGGCGATGACGAGCACCTGCCAGAGGACAAGGGGAGAGAGGCCGAGGCGGTGTGGGAGCTTTATCACGGGCCTTCTCTCTTCCGACCGGGGCTCCACCTTCTGACGGTAGAGCAGCAAGAGCGAAGCGGTGGTGAGCAAAGCAGCAAACCTGGCCAAAGCTGACACAAAGGTGAGTTTCACCGGCGGGAACGGCAGCAACCGAATGGCTACTGTGGCCAGGAGAATGGCCAAGCCGAGGACGATGCCATAGCCACTGACCCGCTCCAGCCGGCGGGAAGGGGCAGCGACGATGAGGTCAGCGCCCAAGCCGGCCAAGGCCGCCATCCCTAGAGTGTAGAGGTACAAGAAGCGGGCCGGGGCCTGGAAGAAGCCAAAGCCCGGCACCCAACGGAATACCAAAGGGTACAGAGGCAGATTCTTGCCCAGAGCCAGCAAGAGGGAAAGGAGGCAAAGAAGAGAGAAGAAAGGGGTGAGGGATGAGTAATGAGTGAGGAGTGATGAGTGATGGGTGACGAGGGATGGGGAAAGCCTCGTCCTTTGTCTTATCTTCTGTCCGAGGTAGATTGAGACCGCGATCAGGGCCAGGAGCAAAGGTAAAACGCCGAGGTAGCCGCAGTCTTCCCAGTAATTGGCGTAGCCCCAATAGTCGCCCCGAGCAGGATTGCCGAAAAAGTCGGGGGCAAAGAGGGTGATGAGACGCCAGGGCCAGAAGGAGTAGGTCATGGCGAACTCGTACTCTGCGCCGCTTTGACGCTGAGAGAGAAGGGCCAATTCGGCCGTGGGCAGCAATTGCACGGCGGCCACACCCAGCCCCACCAGCACGGCCAGGGCCAGCAGCAGCCAGGCTCTCGCCGCCGAAGAGACCCGGCGCAGGACAGGGGACTGACCGGGCGCCTCCCGTGACCTCTGTTGTGTCCCACTTTCGCTCCCGCCAGATGAATAACTTTCGCTCCCGCCGGATTGCAAATCCGGCGGTCTGGCGGCCGGATTACAAATCCGGCCGGAGCAATGCGAACTCCTGCAGAGTTGCCGGCCGCGGGCGAGCACGTAAGCCGCCACTGCCCACAACCCATAGTACCAGAGCTGAGCGTGCCCGGCCAGGAGTTGTAATCCGATGGCCAGGCCCAGGAGGAGGGCGCTGCTCAGACCCCGCTTGCTGACCAAGCGCTCGGCCAAGCAGAAGAGAAGGGGAAGCCAGGGAGTGGCAGCGGTCATGCTGAGAAACCCCAGTCGGGAGATGAGGAAGCCGCTGAACATGTAACTCAGCGCCGCCACCAGGCTGGCAAAGCGAGAGAGCTTGATGGTCCGGCCGTAGAGATACATAAAAAGGCCGGCCAAGATGACGTGCAGCACTGCCGAGTAACCCATCGCCCGCTCGACAGGAGCAACCAGATAAATCAGGTTGAGGGGGTAGAACACGGCCGACTGGAGGTTGGCAGCCAGGGGGGTGCCATCGCCCAGGTAATGGTTCCAGAGGGGAACGTGACCGCTTCTGATCATGTCCACGGCCAGCTTGCGCCAGGGGTAGAATTGGAGCAGAGGCGTGCCCCAATAGAGCACCTTGCCCTCAAAGACCAGAGGCCAGAATAGGATGAGCGGCAGGATAATGATTACGCTGATGGGTATCCACCGCTGGCTTCGCCTGATAAGCACAATCTCCATCCTCCAATGACAACAGGACTCCTAGCGACCTGGATTGACCGCATAAATAGTGTAACGGCCGTTGCTGAAAACCTCCTCCAGATAGGGTCTGGTCGCCGGCCGGAAATCCCCCAGGGCTCTCTCGACCGGTCCGTAGAACAGGTAGGCGATGCTGTATCGGCGCAGGATTTCTTTTCGGTAGGCGTCACCGGTCTGGGCCTGGAAAAACTGCCTGACGATGTTTTCTTTTTCCTCCGAGTGAATCGTCTCCGGTCCGTGCCCCAGGAAAACACGGTTGCCGGCCCGGGCCGGGATGTAATTGCCAACCTCGTAGGAAGAAAGGACGGTCTCAAAAGGCCGGGTATGGGCAGCCAGCCAGTCCATAGCCTCCAACTCCATCCTCTCGTGAAAGATAGGGGGCGAGAGACGGCCGACCTGCATCAAGCTGGTGGCAACAAGCAAAAGGTTGGATGGTATGGTCAGCAGGATGATGACCGTGGTCACGAAGCGCCTCAGCTTCGGCCGGGTGTACCGCCGAAAGCGCGTCAGGCTTCTGGTCAAACCAGAGCGGGTCACGGCCGGCAGGACATAACGGGCCAGACCCAGACCGGCCAGAATGCAAAGAGGTATCTGAAAGCCCTCGATCAAACGTCGCTGCAAGTTGAAAGGTATGTAGAGCAGCGGGGGCACAACCAGAACCCAACTCACCAGAAAAAGCCCCTCGCTCTCCGAACGCCGGAGCACATATCTTATTCCGCCTGCGGCCAACAGAGCCACAATAGCGTATCCGGAAACGTAATGCAAAGGATGTGGGGACAGGATCAGATTCTGCTCTGCCCAGATGCGGAAGATGGGGTTGGTCCAGAAGACGTATCCATTGTAAAGCAGGACAGGCGCGGAGATGAAAGCGACGATAGCCGTCAGCCCCAACTCCCGCCAGGGTATGTGCCGCCTTTTCCAAAGCAGGGCCAGGAGATAGCTCCCCAGGACGACATAAACCACTCCGACGTAAAAGGGCACAATAAAGCCCACCAGGAAGCAGGCTATGCCGGCCAGAATGGCCCATAGAAACCGGTTGCGTCTGAAGGCGCTCAGGGTCAAGATGAACGTCCCCAGCATCAAGGTGCGGGCCAGGGCCAGGTGCGGAAAGGCGTAAATCAGCAGGAAGGTGAAAGCCTCTGGCAGCAGGAAATCTATGGGTATGTTGGACGACAGCCCCAGGGTTATCAGCAGCCAGCCCAGCCCACTGGAGAAGCAAACTAACAGAAAGGCGATCCGACGCAGAGCGACGAAATGTACAAAGCGAGAAACGAAAACGTAGATCATCCAGAGCAGAAACAGGCCACAGAGCAACCTGGCCAGATGATAGACCTTGACCGGTGACAGACCACTGAGCCTGGCCACCTTCCCCAGAAGCAGGTGGAAGGTGAACAATATGGCCCCTTCGTGATCTTCGGAGGTATAGGGCAGATGGAAGAGCCACTCCCCCCGCGCTCCCTGACCCATCTTGGCCAGGTAGGAGTTGCCGTCCTCGACGGCGATGACAAACCCGCCGAAGTGCATCTCAGGTGAAGAGAGGTAGAAGCCCAGAAGATAGGGCAAGCTGGTCAGAGCAAGGACCAGCAGAGACCAGGCAGTGGCCCACAGTATCTCGTTGATAGAGAAGCGTGTGTGTTTCACGGTCAACCTCTGTGCTTTGGAGAGGGTTGAAAGGTCTGAAGGGTCTGACAGCGTGTCTGAAAAATGCTCGTAGTGGCGACT
>JAOZOT010000822.1 GCA_029933115.1 Anaerolineae bacterium
CCCCGCCTCCGGCACGATGCTGTCCGCCTGCACAAACCGCCCCAGCGCCGGGTCGTACCACCGCGCCCCGTAGGGGCGGACGGCCGTCCGCCCGTACACAGCCCGATGCCCACCTCCCACCGCTGCCCGGTGAAGGTGTAGTCCGTCGGTAAGGTGCGCAACTCCCCTCCCCCCACATCCCGATGCACTGCTCTCCAGCGCAGTAGTACGTCCGCGTGCCCTGGCTATCTGGCCTGATGACCACCTTGATAAGATCGCTGATATACACCGCCGTCGCCAGATACCCTCTGGTATATGCAGCCCCTTTGCGCGCTAATGGGATGATTTTTGTGATGTGTCAAACAAGCTTTCTTCCGCAAGGATTCTGCTGAGGCATGAGAGAAGCAGCACTTGATAGCTTGCTATTCTAGTCTTTAACTCGCCCGTTTCTCTCTTTCGGGGATCTGTCCTGGCCCTAGAGCGAATCTGGGAAACAAGAGCTTGATCCACTGGCCAGCGTTTTTCCTTAATGAGAGTAAGAAGATGCTGACGACATCTCTTGCCGTCAGAAATGTAGTAGCCTTGAGGAAGCTTGCCTGCTTCAAGTCGTACAATCAGCAAGAACACATCAAACTCCCTCCAGTCTAACTCCACCTCAATCGCGATGTCGCCCTTTATGAAATCGATCCTAGTGATCCAACCCTCTTTTTTAACTTTGGGCGGCTTGAAATTGTATTCGCTTTGAAGAACGGCAAATTTCTGAATAACGAAATGCTCAACCTCCTGTTGGGTGAACATGTCAGCCTCCTAATAGTCGAGCCCCGAGACCCCACCAACGTCGCCGAAGCGCTCAAATACTTTGCGATAGCGCCCGTAGTTCCGCTCTTTAATGATTCGCCTTTCCATCTCATAGAACAAACTACGCCGCCCAGTAGCAGCTCGACGCGCAAAATCAGGACCGACATCAATAATTTCTCTGCTTTGCCTCATCTGATCTTTGATCCAGCGCTCATTACGTCGCAGAGCGAGGTCGAAATCGAAAGGGGTGTTACTCCAAGGCCGATACGCATGCCCACCGATCCGATCAGCATATTCTCTTACTCTTGCCATGTTCTCGCCAATGACTACTGGTGGCCTACTCCCCCCCAGAACTTCCGCTGCCTCTCTCCCCGCCTTTGCCCCCCGCTCGGCTGCCTCCTCTGCAATTTCCTCCCCTCCCTCCCTCAGCACTTTCC
>JAOZOT010000823.1 GCA_029933115.1 Anaerolineae bacterium
CAGGTCACCCTCCCGCAGGTTGCGAACCCTGCGGGAGGGTTGTTGCCCCCAATCTCCCGCAGGTGGTGAACCCTGCGGGAGGGTCGTTGCCTGCCCTGGCGAAGGTTGTAATAGCCTTTGGTTGCGGTGCGATTCTTGCCAAGCAAAGGCTGCAAGTCCGATAGTTTACCGAGGATCGAGGAACACTATGGCTGACCGTATGATCTCTCCCAAGCCTAGAAGCGAGGACGTTCCGCTGGATACCAGCTTGCGCCCCAAAAGCCTGTCCGAGTACATTGGCCAGGAGAAGATCAAGGAGAACCTTCACATCTTTATCTCTGCGGCCAAAGCACGGGGGGAGGCATTGGATCACGTCCTCTTGTACGGGCCACCGGGCTTGGGCAAGACGACCTTAGCTCATGTCATCGCCCACGAGATGGAGGTGGGCATCAAAGTCACCGCCGGGCCGGCCATCGAGCGCGCCGGGGATTTGGCCGCCATTCTGACCAATCTGCGCCAGGGCGACATCCTTTTCATTGACGAGGTGCACCGTCTGGGCCGGGCCGTGGAGGAAACGCTCTATCCGGCTATGGAGGACTATGCTCTGGACATTGTCATTGGCAAAGGCCCCTCGGCTCGCAGCATCCGCCTGAAGCTGCCGCGTTTCACCCTCATCGGAGCCACCACCCGTCTGGCGCTGATGACTTCGCCGCTGCGCAACCGCTTTGGGGTCATCTACCGCCTGGATTTCTACGACCAGGCAGCTATGGAAGCCATCGTCCGCCGCTCGGCCGGCATCCTGGGTGTGGAGATTGACGAGGGCGGCGCAAAGGAGATTGCGCGGCGGGCCAGGGGTACCCCTCGCGTGGCCAACCGCCTGCTGCGGCGGGTGCGCGACTATGCCCAGGTGCGGGCCCAGGGGCGCATCACCCAGAGCGTAGCCCGTGAGGCCCTGGCCCTGCTGGAGGTGGACGAGTCAGGCCTGGACGACATTGACCGGCGGGTGTTGCAGACCATCATCGAGAAGTTTGACGGCGGGCCGGTGGGCCTGGAGACTATTGCCGCCGCCCTCTCTGAGGAGTCGGACACCATCATGGATGTGGTGGAGCCATACCTGTTGCAATTGGGCTTCCTGGACCGTACTCCCCGCGGACGGGTGGCCACCCGGCGCGCCTACGAGCATCTGGGGATCGAGTACCCCGAAGAAGAGGAACCGCAGCAGCCGGCCTTGTT
>JAOZOT010000310.1 GCA_029933115.1 Anaerolineae bacterium
TGCCGGAGCTGGTGCGCCCGCGCCGGAATATTTTGGATTTCTGCTTGGGCCCGGTCAGGTCCAGCCAGCCGATGAGGCGGCCTTTTTTCCCTATATCATCTTTGAGGGTCTCGATGATGGTGCGGGCCGCAGCGAACTGGTGTGATTGTACTTTGGCCCGCCCGGTTATCAGCAAGCGCAGCCCTACGATGAAAGCCGCAACCCACAAGATGCCACCGACCAGGGAGAAGGTCAGGCAATTGTACTCCATGACCATGTCGAGGAAGAAGAAGGGCAGGCCCAAGACTAACAAGCCGAGGGCCACGAGGCAGCCTCTGTTCCAGCTTCTCCCGGCTTTTTGGGCTTGTTGCTCCACATTGCTCATGACATCCAGGATGACCTGTGGGCTCTCGTTCAGGGTAAGGTATAGTTTGCTCATCGTTTCCTCCTTCTTTTGCGTCTTTTTCTGCTCACGGTTCTTTTTCGCCGCTCGATGACGCGCCGACGCCCTTGGGCGGTGGGGTGAGATTTGGGTTGAGTCGTTTTCATAGCCCCATCAGGCTCAGGAGTCAACCTGAAACCGGATGCCGGATAGCGCAGGTAGATGTCTGTCTCGCCATCGGCCACGGTCACGGTGAGTGTAGCCTCGGCCGGGCGTGGGAGGTTGCGGTCGGCTTGCATGTGGTCGCGCACAAAGGCCGGGATGGCCAGCATGGCTGCTTCAAACCAGAGCAGTTCTGACTTGCTGGGGCGGACAAGGCGACCTGTGCGGGTCACTTTAATGGGGATGGGGTAGGCTACGTCGTTTGCTATGGGCCAACCGTACTTGGCGATGTCGTCCAGGTCGTCGAAGGGAGTGGACAGTGCGTCCTCGAAGATGATGCTCACCCAGTTCACCCGGCCAATGGCCATTTCCGGGGCGATGCCAGAGTAAAGCAGGTGGAGGTCGTCCGGCGAGTTGTACACAGCTAGGCCGTAGGTTTCGCCGCCCTGGCCCATCACCACGGCGTAGCGGGGTTTACCATGGGGGGGATACCGCACTTCGATGGGGAAGGCGTCGCTGACCCAACGCCAGGGAGCTTGACGGTAGTAGAAAGCAGCCGCCTTGTACAGCCCACCGACCAAGTGAGGCGTGACGCCGGGGGTTTTTAGCAGGCCCGGGATGGGCTCCCGCTTGTTCAGGTAGGCTTCCATTTCGAGCAGGACGTTGTTCATCAGCGGCAGTGTGTGGCGGTAGTGGCACTGAATTTCCAGCTCGGCGAGCTGGGGGGCCAGCGCCTCCACCAACTCGGCGTCGTCCAGCAGCAGACGTGCAGGGCGGCGGGGCCGGCCGGCGCCCGGAGTTGGGCGAGTCATGGCTTTGATCAGAACCTCAAGGACGCGCTCTGGCGTTGGTTGGGTATCAACGATTTCTGAGGCCAGGACACGGTCTCGATCCTGCTCGATGAATATTACGATGTAAGGGCGGTAGGGGGCCTGCTTGCGGGGCACAATCCAGGTCCGCGCCAGTCGCGCTGTGCCCTGCCAGGTCTCGTCGGTCTGGCGTAGGCGGCGTGCTTTTTTCAAGGGGTCTTTGGCCATAGTTTACCTCATTCTTTGCTCAATGAGCCAATCCCGAATCGTCTCTGCCGTCTGGCGGTAGCTACGTTCCATCATCAAGTTGTGCCCGGCACCGTCCACAACCATGTATTCGGCGCCGTAATAAGCTGCCGAGCGGCGCTGTTCGGGCTCGGTAATGAGCACGTCGCTGCCCCCGGCCAGCCACAACATGGGCGTGCGGGTGTGTTTGGCAGGCGACCAGAGCAGCGGGTTGTATTGTAGCAGCACCCATAACGATTCGGGGCCCAATCGGGCGTGCAGTTCTTCGGGGGTGATGATCGCGCCCTCGTTGATGAAACACTTGGCGGCCTTTTGCGGTGTGCGCACGATTGGGGTGGTTGTCAGGGTCAAGATGCACAAGAGAAACCCAATGGGATCTAGCCTTGAGAATCGAAATACCGGTCCGAGCATGTTATGCGAGGTCCACGGGGCCACCAAAACGGCAGCGGACAGAGCCTGCCCTGAGCCTGTCGAAGGGTCGCTGACGTACTTGAGAACCCACTGCGTCAGTGCGCCGCCCATGCTGTGCCCTATCAGAATGGGACGTTGGGACGTTCGCTGTTGCAGCCGCTCGATTTCGGCGGCTAGAAATTTCAGGTAATAGCCCAGGGTGCACCAGCGAATGGGGCGCTGGACGGGGGACTGACCGTGTCCCGGCAAGCTGATAGCGATGCTCTCCCAGCCCCACTCGGCGAACAATTCCTGCCAGGACTGCCAGCACCAGGCCCCGTGCCACATGCCGTGCTGCATCAAAATGGGCGTCTCGAAGCGCTTGACTTCCGGCCTGTAGACGATGCGTTCAATGCCATCTTGAACGGTGTGGGTGATGGTGGCCAGGGCATGATCACGTGGGCTTTTCATAGAGTATCTTTCCTTCCCGCAAGGCCGTGTTGATGAAGTGCGATTTCACGCCCTGCCATTCGGCGATCTCTTCTGGCGTCCACCACACGATGTCTTTTGAGACGCCCAGGTCGGCCAGCAGGCGATAGACCGGCACGGTGCGGCGCCAGCGCGGCTCGTCCGACGGAGCTACAATCAGCAGATCGAAATCGCTGCCGCTCTGCGCATCGCCACGAGCGTGCGAGCCGAACAAGATGATTTTCTGCGGCTGGAAGCGCTCCACAATCCGATCCACCATTCTTTCCACCGTTTCCATTGATGTCATGTTCGCCTCCTCAGGATAGGTTCACCCTCCCGCAGGTTTTGGAACCTGCGGGAGGGTTATCCCGTCACCTTGCCCCCAACGCCTTCAACTGCTCCTCCGTCAATCCATATAACTCGACTTACACTTCTCCTCACTTTACCTGCAGGTAATGGCACTCTTTTGCTGGGGGTGTCAGGCCCCTTCACCTGATGATTTCTCCTGGGACGGTTTCTCGCTCTTGCCCAGTAGCAGTGGTGAAGGTCCAAACTCGGCCGCGCCCTCTGTTGGCAGGCGGCGCAAGAGGTCAAGTTGTACAAGTTTCTCCAGAATCGGCATAATCTCGTTGAACTCTTTCACTTTGAGCCGTTCGAGGTCGTCAAGGGTGACTGTTTCGTCAGAGACCGAACCTTTGCCCAGGACCAATTCGAGTACATAGTAGTCTTCGGAGGTCAGATGTTGGCTACGAAGTTGACTGTCAGTATATTCAAGGCCCTGGCGCAAGACCTCAGGCGTGATGCGGTCGGCGCGCAGCAAGGCAGCCTTGGTCAGTACGTAACTGCCCAGCCGGTTCAGGTAGCGAGGCACACCTTCGGAGCGCTCACACAAAGCGTGCGCTGTTTCGGGTGTGAACGGCATCACAGCTCGTGGGTCGTCGGGGTCGCGTCTAGCGTGTTCGGGGCGGGCGCTGTTGAGGTAGTTGACCAGCATACGGTAGGTCGTGGCGTTGTCCAGCGTCTCAAGTTGAATAGCAGTGTCTATCAAGCCCAGGTCGCGGGTGAGAATGTCACGGGTCAGACCGGCGGGGTGGCTGGTCAGGATGAAAGAGGCTTCGCCTTTCAGTAACCCTTGAGCGCTGCGCAGCATCTCACGCACGCGGCTAGGAGCTTGCTTGTCCAGGTCATCTATGGCGATGACGACGCGCTTGTACTTCTCAAGGGCTCGCCCTAGCAGGTCCTCAAAACTGAGGGTAGGGAATTGCGGCGGGCTGACCGGCACTGTCTCTTCGCTGGTTTTGACGAACTTGGCATCCACTTCGGTGCGTTTCTCCACGGGCCTACGCCGAGGCCGCAGGCCCATCTGTTGGAGCACGTGCTGCGCCCACTCGTCGTCTTCCATCTCGCGGGCTAGCGCGACCAATGCGAAGGTAGCCAGGTCTTCGGCTTCACGGGGCAGGCTGATGTATGTGGCAAGAGTGTCTCTGGCTTTCCGCCTGAGGAGGCTCAATAGTTCGAGGATAAAGGCAGTCTTGCCAATGCCGTACCAGCCGTAAACCAGGAGGCGGCGGCGTTCGCGGCCTCTGAAGGCTGTGAGCGCGGTTTCGAGTTCCTGAATACGCCCGGTGAAGACTTCTCGGAGTTGAGCAGCTTGCCGCAGCGTGGTCGGCGCACTCTCGGTGAAGGGGATTTCACTAATGCCCCAGCGGGAGAAAACCAGGTCTAGATTGTCCCAAAGGTGGTCGGCTTCGCTCATACGGGTTGCCTCTCTCGAATACGGTCGGCCAGACGCAACACATCTTCAACGTCACCTATGCGCTGCGTGTCGCCGAGTTCGGTATAGATTTGCTTTGCCTGCTCCAACTCCCGAGCAGCCCTGTCCAACATCCCGGTCTGGACGGCCAGGTGTCCAAGCCGGGCCTTACATGCCGCGATGCCGCGCCGGTTGCCGGTTCGTTCATACAAGCGTAGCGCGTCACGGTAGCGGATGCGGGCCTCTTCCGCGTCACCCATCAAATGGTGGGTGAAACCTATCTGGTAAATCACATCGGCCAGGGCATCTAAATCGTCGCCTTGTCGTCGGACGGCCAGGCAATCTTCCAGCAGACGCAGGCCATCGTACCAGCGGCCTTGCTGGACGTATTGTCGGCCCAGCTCGTAGGCGACATTGGCGCGGGCGGCGCGCACGGTGTTGGCTTCCTGGGTCAGGCCGATAGCAGCAAAAGAGTCCAGGCTTCGATTCAAGGCGTCAAGGGCTTGCTCAAGATCGGCCTGCTCATGATATAACAGGCCCAGGTTGTAGAGGGTTCGGGCA
>JAOZOT010000311.1:0-2180 GCA_029933115.1 Anaerolineae bacterium
TCACCTTCTCCTTATCAGGTCATGCTCAATTGGAGCAGCTTGCTCAACCACGATTGCTGGACACCGGCGTTTTTGCTCGTAGTGACGGCTTTAGCCGTTCAGAATAGCGAAAAGCGACTGAAGTCGCCACTACGAACCACTACATCTTGGGGTTATATGCAGCTTGTTTGCAAGATATGGTGGTATTCAAAATTCGCCAGACTCCAGACGATTAGACGCAGAGCTACCTCGCTAGCTGAGTCTGGGGGAGAATCCAAAGCAGGGCAAAGATGGCAGCGATGATCACTGCGCTCCCGCCAAAAATCAACGTGCCCACCCTCGCGGCACGAGGTTTCCCTTCAGCGATTGAAGTCCAGACGAAAGCAATGCCAAAAAAGGTCCATAGCAGCCAGGCCAGATAGGTCGCCCACTGCCCGGCGGTGAAAGGGATTCCCCAGCGGTTCAGGATGGATTGCATTCCCCAAAGCGCAAGGACGAATAATGCGCTGAGAACACTCCACATGACGGTCATTGGTATCAGCCTTGGCTCAATCTCATTGTCCAGAGGGCTCCATGAAGTCGGGGCGAGGCGCGCCCTCAAATTTTCCGTAGAACAGCTTGTCTGCCTGGGTCATCAACGACTGGTGTGGTCCTTTAATGGTGGCCAGCAAAGACATGAGCCGGTGAAACCAGTTCCTGGGCTTGGTCCAGGGGCAGGTGACCATACAGAGAGCGCAGTCCGTGCCTACGGCGTGCCAGTAGCGGTAGCACTTTTGTTCGTCCAGTTTCCACTTCTTGACGCCGTTGAATTCGACCTTGTCTCCCATAGGGATGGCGCCGATGGGGCAGTTTTCTGCACAGACCTTGCAGGCTTCGCAGAAGGATTGGGCGCCGATGTCAACGGGTTCATCGTGAGCCAGGGGCATATCCGTGGTGACCACAGCCAGGCGCAAGCCCAACCCGAACTCTTTGGTGATCAGGTAACCGGCGCGGGAGAGTTCGCCCAAACCGCAATCAACAGCCACCGGCACGACGAGCACCCGATAGTTGTACAGGTGGTGCGCCCGCGCGGAATAACCTAACATGCGGATGTACTCGGCCAGTTGGATAGAGACCCAGGCGCCGGTGGCATACCCTTTGGCCGTCGCCAGCAGCACCGGAAAGTCCGGCGCTCTCTGGATCAGGTCATAATCCATCTGGAAGCCCAGGGCGATGGCGTTGGTGTGGTGGCGGAGGTCAACCGGTGTGCCCCATCGTTGGAAACCCTCGCGGTTGCCGAACGAGCGCCCGACGTGGCTGTAGACCCACTCCTGACGCAGGGGGCCTATCCCTACCAAGTCGGCTCCCAGAAATCGAGCGAGGGCCTTCACCTTCTCGGCTGCGCGCTCTGGTGGAACCTCGGTCTTGTGAGGGGCGGGTTCCCCATCCACGTAGGGCTCGGAGGCGATTTTGGTAATCGCCTCGAACTGGGCCGCAAACATGGGAGTGTCTACCCCGCCCGTTTTCCCCAGGCCGAAGGCGTTGCTGATCTTGGTATCGTATTCCAGATGCTCAGGGTGCGCCTGGTAGTAGGCCCTATACTCCGGGCTGTCTGGGCCAAAGTACTGGAAGAGATCTACCCGGGCGAACAGGATGTCACGCTCATCCCACTGCCTGATGTCGCCGACAATGTCTTTTGCGTAGGTGGGTGCATGGACCCTCTTTGCCGTCGGGAGGGCCTGGGTTATCGCCTTTTTGAGCGAGGAGATGTCTCCATTCGCCGGTTCCCTCAAAAGTCAAACTCCTTCACCCTTTCCTCGATGGGGACGTAATCGAGCTCAAATCCAAAATGCCGCGGGCCCAGCACTTCGATTCCCTTTTCTGTGCGGTGAACTTTATGGGCCCTACGTCCAATGACCGCCACCTGATCCCCCGTCGAGAAATCGTAGCTGGTCGCCGGTTCGCCCGTCTTCAAGTCTACCATGATGAGTGAATCAGGGCTGGTCACGAAGGGCTTGTTGTCCACCCAGCTCACGTGGTATTCATTCTTGTACCAGATTTTGAAGGTGTGGCCTTCGTAGTTTCCCAGGCCCTTCAGTTCATGAACTCCAAGCCCAAAGGCGTATGATTGTTCATCTGCTATCTCTGTGGCGGTGATCTCCCCCTCAAAAAGTAGCCAGCCCTCAACGGCCTTGACTGCTTCTGCTATCGGGTCACCGCCT
>JAOZOT010000311.1:2280-4749 GCA_029933115.1 Anaerolineae bacterium
CCGTGTCTTTGAGGATCATAACATCTCCCCAGCGGGTGACGAAGGACAGCGGGCAGACCGGCACTCCGCGAATCTCCGGTATCGTCTGCGGCACTTCGGGAATAGCCCGTCCACCGGCATAGTCGCCGTCCACCACGGGCAGGCCCAGTTCCAACGCTGCCGCTATAGGCGCCGGAACGTTGCTGCCGCCGATCTCTCCCGGGACGATGGCTTCCACCTTGATTGCGGCAAAGTCGGCCAGCGCTTGGACGGCGGCCACCATCAGGCCCAAGGCGTCGTATTTTTCCTCGGTGCATCCGAGTTCAGCCAGCTCTGCCTCGGTGCCACCTTCACCACCCCTACCTCCCATGCCGGCTACTGTGACTGTCCACGCTTCGTCGGGGAGGCTATCTACATCCACCCAAGCGATTTCACGACCGGCTTCCAATTGGTTGAGGAGCAACTTCAGGCCGCTTTGGGGTCTTCCACCTCCGCCTGCTCCCATAAAGCACAGGCCGCGTACAAAGTCTTCGCACTCTTGCCGCGTCCGCAATACCACATTGCTCATGTCCTTCTCCTATCTTGAAGCTGAGTTTGACCACAAGGTGTAGTGGCGACTTCTTTTCGTCATCTTGAGTGGCTAAGGCCGTCACTACGAACGAAAACGCCAGCCGGTGAATGATTACAGGGCATAGCCCACGATCTCTTTCTCCGGCGGATAAGGGTATGTTCTCTTGCTGTGGGCGAGCTTCAGGTCAACGAGCATTTCAGCGGTCTTGAGAGCTGTGCTGGCCGGGTCAATCACCGGGACATTATATCCTCTCTCACGCAGAGCGTTTTCTACCTGCTGGGCCAAACCGGCGAGCCCTGTGCAACCCAGCACGATGACGTGAGCACCGTCCTTTTCGATGGCCTCCACGGCCTTGTCCGCGGCACGAGTCACAAACTGCTCGCGTCCCTGCTCCAGTTCGAGTACAGATAGACCGATAGCTCTGACAGAGGCAAGCTTGTCCCTCACTCCATACTTTTGGGCCTGGGCTTCAAATCGAGGGATGACGCGATCCAGTACCCCCAGCACGGAGAATTTGTGGCCCAGCATGGCCGCCAGGTGCATGGATGCTTCGCATGGGCCTATCACCGGGATAGAGACCACTTCGCGCGCTGCGTCCAGGCCGGGATCGCTCATGCAGTTGATTATCACCGCATCTATGCCTTCCTTCTCCGCTTGGCGGACTTTGGCCACGGTGTCTGGCGTGGCTATGGCCGCATCGTATGCGGACTCGATGGAGGCCGGGCCTGAATCTAGGAAGACGTTGCTTATCTCGGTGTCGGGCCTGGCAACTTTGCTGAACTCCTCGAGGATCATGGGGCCGAAGCTTTCCGTGATGACGGGGGTCACTGCTCTGATTCTCATTGTTATTTAACTCCTACTCTTTGGTGGCAGCGCTACCCGGAGCACTCCGTCAACCTCCTCTAGGTCGAGCCACCATTTCCACTCCGGTTTTGGTTTCCCGTATCCCAGCATGTCATCCACCTTGATGACAACTCTCCGACTGAGGGGAACGTGCCTGATGACCCAATTGACCGTCCTATGGAACGGGGTATCGGGTTTGTTCCAATGATGATCTTTATTGCGATACCCGGAGGTGAACACTCGCATCGCGATGTCTCCCTCTTGCAAATGCGCCTCTAGGTGTATCTCTCTTCGACGGGAACCCACTCGATGTCATAGCCGAAGTAGCGAGGCCCTACCAGTGCCAGTCCCTCCGGTGTACGCCATTTCTCGTTGCAGGGTATGCCCAGCACCGTTACCCGGAAGCCATAGCGCAAAGCCTCGGTGGTGATGGGCTCACCGGTCTCTGTATCCAAAACGGTGATCAGGTCTGGCACCGAGACCACAACTTCTCCGTCCACTATGGCTACCAGGTTCTCATTTTGAAATTGGAGCTTGAGGGTTTGGGAATCGTATTTGTCAACGCCCTCAATGATCGCCTCACCCCTGGCGAACCCCGTCTCCGTGCGGCGTTGCACGTCTATTATCTTTCCCTTGAACACCTCAAAGCCCCCGACGACTTCTCTGACCGCCTCGACCACGTTGGTTTTGGATTCTCGGGCTTCCCTGATGGTGCGACCGATTTTCTCCACCAGGGTGATCGTATCGGGTACCGCCCTTTGCCCCAAAGCCTGCTGACCGGTTAGGATCCGGGCGCGACTGAGGTCGCCAATATCCAGTAAAGCGCTCAGAGGGACTCCTTGCCAACTTTCTCCAATCAATGGTTCCTCTTCGTGTTCCTTTTCGTGTCCTTCGTGTTGAATTATACCATCTCTCCCAAAGCAAGTCAATGCTTTGCGCAAAACCCTATTTCGTGATACAATGAAAAGCTAAGCATTGCCCTCCGTAAATTCGTTCCCAGATTACACCCGGCCGAGGGCAATGCCCGTAACAGTTTAGTTTTGTGAGGGCATTCGGCCCGGCCCCCGAGCTAAAGC
>JAOZOT010000312.1 GCA_029933115.1 Anaerolineae bacterium
CACTCGGCGTGCCAGCCGGGGTAGCCCTCGCCCCAGGGGCTCTTCCAGCGCATCAGGTGTCCTGGTGGTGCGGCGCGCCACACGGCAAAGTCGGCCGGATGGCGCTTATCAGGATTGACCTCCACCCGCGCGCCTTCTTCTAACTCCTCCACTTTGCGTCCAGAAAGTTTGCCATACTCTGGGAAGCTTTCTACAGAGAAAAAGACCGAGCCATTGGCTTCATAAGCATAGCCTTTCTCGATGAGAATCTGCGCCAGTTCTATCTGCTCCGGGATATGCCCACTGGCCCGGGGTGAGATGTTAGGGCGGGTCACATTGAGGGCATCCATATCCTCGAAGTAGCTACGGGTATAATACTCCACCACTTCCATTGGCTGCAATTGCTCTAGCCGCGCCTTGCGCCCGATCTTGTCCTCGCCCTCGTCGGCGTCATCGGTCAGGTGGCCCACATCGGTGATGTTTTGCACGTAACGCACCTTATAACCCAGGTAACGCAGGTAGCGCACTACAACGTCAAAGGATACATAGACCTTGGCATGACCGATGTGAGCGTGGTCGTAAACCGTCGGCCCGCAGACATAGATGCCCACCTTTCCCTCGTGGAGGGGTTTGAATTCTTCCTTGCGACGGGTCATATAGTTGTAAACCTTCAACGTCATCTAAGTTCCCCCAACCAATTCATCCACCGCTGTCTTGAATTCATCCAGGCTGTTGACTTGTGCGGCCTTTACCACCAACCTTTGCAACAGAGGCACATCTTCAATTGGTGTGATCCGCTCCTCCAGTTGCTTTTCCAGCTCATAGGACAACCCAAAGCGGGCTATCAGGATCTGGAAGAGGTTTTCCCTGATGACTTTTAAAGTCTCCCGCCGGCCCTCAGCCAGCCCTTCTTGACGCCCCTGTTGGATACCTTGTTGGATGCCCTGTTGGATACCCTGTTGGATACCCTGTTGGATGCCCTGTTGGATGCCCTCCTCAATCCAATCGTCAATGAATGTAGCGTTACGCATTTGCTTCACCTCCTCGCGGAAGAATCTCCACAGAAACTTTTTGTCGAAATAGCGTGAGGCGATGGTGACTGCTGCGGCCAACAGGTCAGCCCGTTTGCGCTCGTCCTTCTCTTCCAGGATCAACTCCCGCTCTCTGGCCAGCACGCTTTCATCCGCCTCCCCGGCCAGCGCCACCAGAAGTGGCGCCAGTTCACGGAACTGACCAGCACGTATGGCCTCCTCGTAATCCCACAATCTGAGCACCGGATAGGTGAAACGGTTGACCACTCGTTTCCCCAAGCGCACGACGTACTCGTTGGGAATAGGAGCCTTCCGGCGCTCCAAATACAGAGCCAAGGTAACAACCGGTCGTTGGAACTGCTTTGTCAGCGCCGCCGAGTAGATGAATTGCCGCTCAGGAAAGTCCGACCGATGTTGCAGTTGGAATTCGAGGTGGAAGATGAATTCCTCGTCATTATACATCACTTGATGGACAAAGTCCACTCGCTCTTCGGGCAATGACAACTCGACGTTCTCCAGAGTGCCCACCAGTTGCAACGGCTCATCGGGAAAGGCTAATTGCAGGAACAGAGCAGCATAATTGCGAGCCAGTATTTTCAGGACACGATCAAAGATGTTGATACGGGTCATCGAGTCCTCCCCGCTCCCCTCCCGTTGGTGTCACCGCAGCCGATGGTTGATTGAGCTGCATTTACTTGCAACGTCTGGCTTAACCATGTTCATCTGGCTGAGCGAAGATCATCCGCCCGGCGGCCGTCTGCAACACTTTCGTCACCGTGACGTTAATGACATTATTAATATAACGCCGCCCATTTTCCACCACCACCATCGTCCCATCATCCAGATAGCCCACACCCTGCCCCAGTTCTTTGCCCTCTTGAATGATGCGCACTCGCAACGATTCCCCCGGAAGGACGACGGCCTTGACCGCGTTGGCCAACTCGTTTACGTTGAGGACCATTACTCCCTGCAGTTCGGCCACACGGTTCAGATTGTAATCATTGGTGATAATGGGACAGCGGAGTTGTTTGGCCAGCATGATCAGTTTATCATCTACCTCTCGATAACCCTCCACATCCATGTCGGTGATGCGGATGGGCACAAGCGATTCCTTTTGCAATCTTTTGAGCATGTCCAGGCCCCTGCGGCCGCGATTGCGACGCAAGGCATCGGAGGAATCGGCAATGTGCTGCAGTTCGTTGAGGACGAATCGAGGAACCAACATCTCACCGCTGATAAAGCCCGTTTGACTGATATCGGCGATACGGCCATCAATGATGACGCTGGTATCAAGGAGAACATACTTGTCCTCACGGAGGGGGCCTTCTCTGTACAAACGCGGGCCGAGGATATTGAGCAGGTCCTTTCGCCTCATGACCATCACCGCCGTGCCAAGGTAGGCGAAAAAGATTGTACCGGCAAGGGGCAGAATCCAAGCCCAAGGGTCCGGTAATCGAGACAGGGGTAAAGCTAGAAGGGCAGCGATGATCAAACCAACAACCAGACCAATGGTCCCTGCCACCAGATGTTGAGCTGGTATCTGGCGGATCTTGCGCCGAATCGAGAAAAAGGGCTTGGTGGTCACCCAGGGGGTGAGCAGTAGCCCCAGAGCCATGCCGGAAAGAACCAGCACATAAACGTAGCGGTTATAGGGGCCTCCCAAGGCCTCGCCTATCTTGTAGGCAGCAAAGGCCAGAACACCAGCCCCTATGAGACGGAACAGCAGTTCAATAATCATTATCTCTTCCCTCCATCCTGAGAAATGCGATAGGTTTGCAGTGTGCAAGACGGGATAAAAAAGGGCGTACCGCAAAGTACACCCACTCCAGGAACTGCTCTGCCTTGTTACTAGTTCACAGGAGGTTAATGCCTCCTACTAGACGAATTGTTCACCTGCTGATGTCTCACGGTAACAAACAAGTCCGTATAAAGTTATCTGGTGTGCTCAGCGGCGCTCAAGGAAAAGATAATACTGCCTTAGCTTCCCTCGGCTAATAAAGATTGATAATAATAGATGAAAAGGATAAACATAAAGGGAAGATAGCGGCACTTACATATTAACACATTTCAGGTAAAATGTCAACGAGTTTTGCCGGTGTTGCTCCCGTACAGCAAGATGTGGGGTATCTGCCCCTTCCCTGCTCCCACGTGCCGGGGGCATCGGCCCATCAGCACTTCACCAAGGCTACTTCGAGGGCCTCGGCCACAGACCGCACGCCAATGACCTCTATCTCGGGGGGGATATCCTTCTTTCGTGCTCCCTTGGGCAACAGGCAGCGCTTGAATCCCAATTTGGCGACTTCGCTCAGGCGCCTGGGGAGTTGGCTCACAGTGCGCAATTCACCAGAGAGGCCGATTTCGCCCACAACGGCCAAATCGGTCGCCACCGGTACATTGCGGAAGCTAGAAGCAATGGCCACAGCCACAGCCAGGTCAACCGCCGGTTCATTGACCCTAAGCCCTCCCACCACATTGACGAAGACATCCTGATCCGAGAGGCGTAACCCCACTCGCTTGCTCAGCACAGCTACCAGCAGCAACAGCCGGTTAAAGTCAACGCCGTTGGCCGTGCGCCGGGGGAGGCCAAAACTGGTCGTGCTGGCCAGAGCCTGAATCTCGACCAAAAGGGGGCGTGTGCCTTCCATAGTGACTGCGATGGCCGAGCCGGCGGCCATGGGTAGACGTTCGGCCAGGAAGGCTTCAGAAGGGTTGGCCACCTCCATCAGACCTTGGCTGGCCATTTCAAAGACCCCCACTTCGTTGGTGGAACCGAAGCGGTTTTTGACACTGCGTAGCAACCGATAGGCGTGGAAACGGTCGCCTTCCATATAGAGCACGGTATCCACAATGTGCTCGAGTACTCGCGGCCCGGCGATAGCCCCAGCTTTGGTCACATGGCCCACGATAAAGATCGGCACACCAGAGGCCTTGGCCAACCGCAATAGAGTAGCCGCACACTCTTTCACCTGGCTGACGCCACCGGCCGCCGAGGTCAACGCCTCCGTGTAGACTGATTGGATGGAATCCACTACGGCTAGGTGCGGATTCAACCGCTCGATGTGGCTTATGATTTGTTCCAGATTGATCTCGGAGAGGACATAGAGTTGATCGTCAGAGATGCCCAGCCGATCAGCGCGCATCTTGATCTGCTGAGCCGATTCCTCACCGGATACATAGAGCACAGGGCCCCCTTGTTTGGCCAGGAGTGATGACAACTGCAAGAGGAGAGTAGATTTGCCGATGCCGGGGTCGCCACCGACGAGTACCACCGAGCCGGGTACAATGCCACCGCCCAGGACGCGGTTCAACTCCTCCATGGGCACCGGGATGCGCTGGAAGCCGTCGGCCGAGATGGTTGGCAAAGGTTGCGGTTCGCCGGTCGGCCCCAAAGGGAGTCGGGCAGTTCTTTTCTCTCTGCCTTCCTCCAACTTTGTCTCAACCACGCTGTTCCAGGTCCCGCACTCGGAGCAACGACCGGACCATTTGGGGAAAATGTGTCCACACTGCTCGCAAACGAAGGCAGTCCTGACTCTGGCCATAGCGTTTATCTTGCCCTTCTGGTGACTCTCAGGGCGTGCCTAAAAATTCAGGGGGCGGCGCTGTGGTAACGACTTGCAAAACCCACCCTAGCGTCACCACGAGTTTTCAGACACGCTGTCAGACAATCAGTTGGGAGCCTTTCCCTAACTATTATACCACAAATGGAAGGGGCAAGCAACGGCTTGAAAGCG
>JAOZOT010000313.1:0-3363 GCA_029933115.1 Anaerolineae bacterium
GGCCGGGGGGTGTGGGGGGTGTCCCCCCAATGTCCCCTCCTCTTTCTTTCGGCGCAGAGCGTTGGTCCCCAGGCTCTCGCTGTGCAAGGGCCAGCAAGAGCAAGTAACTCGAAAGGAGGCTCAGGAAAGTGGCCAGGGTGTACATCCGCGCCTCCTGAGCGTACCAGATGTGGAAGGGAGAGATGGCCATCAGCAGAGCGGCTGCTATCCCTTCCCCAGGGCCAAAGGCTCGCCGTCCCAAAAGGTAGACCAAAGGCACCAGCAACACGCTCCAGAAGAGGGCCGTGAAACGCAGGGCGAACTCGCTGCGACCGGCCACAGACATCCACAGGTAGAGAATGATGAAATAGAGAGGCGGATGGTCGCTGTCGGAGATGACGTCCAGCATGGCTCCCAGGCTGTCCTGGTGAGCGAAGTAATAGCTCTGCCCCTCATCGTACCAGAAACTCTGATGACCCAGGCGGGCGACGCGCAGGGTAAAAGCCAGGAACACTAGAAGGCTCAAGACGATGATAGTTTGATGTTGCCTGTGAGATGCTCTTTCCAACCTTATTCTACCCTCACTTCTGCCAACAGCACTCTGTCATCAATGGGCTGACCAGCCTCATCCAGAACAGCCAGGCGGGGCAGGGCTGGATCGCCCCCGTCGTACAGTCCTACCTCGATGACGTACTCGCCTGGAGGGGACTGGGGGTCAACGGCCAATTGATACTCGTCTCTGATGACTTCGCCGGGCACCCAACCCGTCGTGGGGCGAGCGCCGCTCACCGGGATTCCATCCTGCTGGGCCCAGATGCGGCTATCGGCGTCCAGGAGATGGGTGAACACGGTGTAGGACTTTTCCATCCTGGCCCGGCCTCGCCAGTAGAGAGTCAAGTGCAAGGTCCCCCCGGGCTCCACCGTGGCCCTGTCCAGGTCAGCGCCGACGAGAGTCACCAGGTCCCCAAAGTTAGCCCCGCTGGGATACCGGGTCTCAGGCGCGGTGAAGACCCGTTCTGTGGCTTGGACCTCCAGGCGGGCCAGCGAAACCCTCTCACCCAGCGGCCGGCCTGACTCGTCCACCAGGCCGATCTGCAATCGGGCCTGACCAGGCTGAGCCTCGATGGGCACTGTGAAATCGTATTGGCCGCGCCATACCTCGCCCGCTAGCCAGCGACTGGTCGGATAGGCCCGCACCAAAGGTGAGAACCTTTCCTCTCCCACCACTTTGCCCTTCTCATCCACCAAAGCAACCGTCAACGAGTAATCCTCGCTCATGTCTGTCAGCGCCTGCCAGAAGAGCATCAAGTACAGGCTGTCGCCGGGCTGCACTGCGGCCTGGCCCAGTTCGTAGCCCAGCAGGGCGATGCGCCCGCCAAAGTCGGCCTCCAGAGGCTGGCTGATCCCCAGTTCCTCTCTGGAAGGCGGGTGCTCTGCTTTGGGCACAGTCACCGTCCCGATGACGGCGCTCGCGCCCCTGGCCACCCCGTCGGCATCCACGACGTCCAGGCCCTCAGGCCGCGCCTCCGAGTAGAGGACCACCTCCAACCGGTACTCCCCCGGCGGGGTGCCCGGCAGCACGGGCAAGGAGTAGCGGCCGAAGAGGAGTTCACCCACCTTCCAGCGCGTGGTGGGGTACAGGTAGGCCGCTGGCCGCCGGTCGAGGCGCCCCCAGTAGTGGCCCTCCTCGTCGCGCAGGCGCAGGGAGACCTTGTAGTCATCGTCCAACTGCTGCTCCGCCTGCCAATAGATTACGAATTGCGAATTGCGAATTGCGAATTGCGAATCGTAGCCGAGGAGTTTGATTCGGCTTTCAAAGTTGATCTCGATGGGATGTTGGATGTCCGGCTGCGCAGAGAAGTGCACGTCCTCCGGCAGGGCGAAGTGACGCAGGCGCACGTGCCACAGGTCCTCGGCCTCGAGGAGTTTTCCCTCCTTCTCCAGCATCATGAGCAGGAAGCCGTTGGGATCAACCACCTCGTCTTGCCACAGTACCACCCACACGCCGCTTTTGCCCGCCAGGGCACGGTTCAGGTCGGCGGCCACGCTGAAGTTGAGGGTATGCTCGGTGGACAGGGTCCGCTCAGCAGGGATAGGGTACCAGTTGTGGCCACGGTAGTAGTAGGTGAAGACAGGGTACATGTGGCCGGAGGTGAGGATGACGGCCTCGTCAGGCCCGATGTGTTCCTCGATGCGTTGAGCTGCTCCCCGGAAATCGGGCTTGGTGAAGTGGACGTCGAAGTAATTATTGTAATCGGCGTAGGCGGACGTGGTCAGAATGAAAAGCGAGCAAATGGCGAGTAGCGAATGGCGAGTAGCGGGTGGCAGGTGGCGGATGGCAGGGGCACCTTTCCACTTTTCGCCCCATTGAAGGAGAGTTGTCAGGCCTCCGGCGATGATGAGGATGAAGGCCGGGGAGGAGAGCATCAGGTAGCGTGGGCTGAACTTGGGGTTGCGGTAGGAGAGGGCGATGATTAGGGCTATAGGGAGAAGCAGGTAGAGCAGAAGGAGGGATAAGGGATAAGGGATAGGAGACTTGGGATGGGGGGTAGGGGATGGGATGTGAGAATTGGCCTTTGCTCTCAGGGTTAATGCGACCAGGCTGATCATCAGGATCGCCAGGTAGCCGACGGTCAATTTTACGGCTATCTCCTCGATGACCGTCTCTCCGAGGCTGAAGGAGATGAGCGTCTTCCGCAGCACCTCGTTGAGCTTGAGGGTGCCTTCCCAATAGCTGACGTCGGCCCGGTAGCGATAGAGCATGAAAGGCACCCAGGGCAGATAGGCCAGGGCAATGGCAGCAAAGGCGGCCAGCCCTTGGAGAATCAGCCCTCGCTCCCGATCCCGCATCCACCAAGACCAGACCACGAGGTAAATTCCCTGGAAGGCCATCACGAAGAAGGCGAAGTAATGGGTGTAGGCAGCGGCGACGTTGGCCACCGCAAAAGCCGGCCACAGAGGGCACAAAGGTGCTCTTCTCTCCTCCAACACTCTCAGCAGCAAGTAGCTCGATAACAGGCACAGGAAGGTCAGCATGGTGTACATGCGGGTTTCCTGAGAGTACCAGAGGTAGAGGGGGGAGATAGCAGCCAGAAAAGCAGCCAGGAGGCCGGCCGCTGTGCCGAAGAGGTGCTGGCCCATCCTGTACATCAGGGGCACAGTTAGCACTCCGAAGAGCAGCGAGGGAAAACGCACCACGAATTCGCTGCCGGACCGGCCGAAGAGGAGCAGCCAGAAGTGGAGGAGGTAGTAGTAGAGGGGAGGCTGGATGTCGTTGGCCGTCCAGGCCGTCAATTGGGGCAAGCTCATCCTGGCCAGGTAGACGCTGACCCCTTCGTCGTACCACAGGCTCTGCGCTCCCAGGCGATAGAGCCGCAGGGCCAA
>JAOZOT010000313.1:3463-4730 GCA_029933115.1 Anaerolineae bacterium
CATCACCGCATCTACTGCTACCTCGAACCCAGCCAGTGTCTCCGAGTGGGCTGTCTCCCCCGGCCCCCAGCGTCCCAGCAGTGTGTATTGTTCCTCTCCCTCTCGCAGGACGTATACCTCTACCGTCTTCACCTCGGGATCCACTACCCAACATTCTCGCACTCCTGTCTCCTCGTACAATGGCAGTTTCACCCTCAGATCCCGCCACCAGGTGCGAGGGGAGAGAATCTCTACCACCAGGTCTGGAGCTCCCTCAATGCCCCGCTCGCTGATGAGGTTTCGCCGCTCGGCAACAATGAATACTAGGTCTGGCTGCACTGGTGTCTCCTGTCCCGGCAGATAGACGTCAGTCGGTGCGTGGAAGACCTCGCCAGCTTGCTCCTGTCTCGCAAAAAGCCGCAGCGCGAATCCCAGGTTGCCGGAAATGCGCTGGTGAATGGTAGTCGGTGCAGGAACCATATAAAGCACTCCCTTGATGACCTCATACTGCCAGCCGTCGTCAGGCAGGCGTAACCAGTCTTCATAGGTCCACTGTCCCTGGGGAGGCGGCCAGGAGCGCTCTGCCTCGCCTGCTGTCTCCCGGGGAACGATGGTCGCTGCTTTCTGTCGCTGCGTCATTTCTTTCCTCCTGCCCAGTTGAATCCCGCATAAGCCCTCAACCGTAACCTGCGGGAGGGTAGGGGCTGACTGGGCAACTCGTTTCGCCCACGCGCGCACGGATGACTTTCAGCACTTAATTGTAGCACATATTGAGAGTGAGGGCAAACAGTGAAGTTGACATACAAACAACGATTATTTCAGCTAAATATCATTAGCTGAAGTAGATATTTGACAGAGACTCTTCGCATAGGCATTTGAATATCCCCAACAACCTTCAGCCACACCCAACTCCGCAAGACCACCAAACCCAACGGATTACAAACAACTCCAACCATCGCCTGCTGCTGGTGATTTTCGAGATGATGCTCACTGCGCTCGCGGCTGGCAACTTATCTCGCACCCTGTTAGGCGGGCTGTTTCGCCAAAAGCGCCAGCGTGGTCGGCGGTCTCACCACTCAAGTCCAGTGCCCCTCCTCGCCGCTTCTGCGTGTAGTCTTGTTGTCTTTTTGGTTCGATTTTGGGTATGGGGGTGTAGCAATTGACTATGCGAAGCCCCTCCACCACCAAAAACATCAACAAAAAAGAACGCCCCTGGCAGGACTCGAACCTACAACCCACTACTTAGAAGGCAGTTGCTCTGTCCACTTGAGCTACAGGGGCACAACAA
>JAOZOT010000824.1 GCA_029933115.1 Anaerolineae bacterium
GGCCTCTGGAGTGGGGGTGAGGCCAACCCCCTACCCTGTATGGTCCTGGAGCGGGGGCGAGGCCGACCCCTGCCCTGCATGGCCCTGGGGCCGGCGCGAGGCCGACCGTGATGGCCCCATTTGCTATGGAGCTTCTGGTGACAGGGATGAATACCAAGACTTCTCTTCGTATCATGGCCGAACCGGAAAACCTGGGGAGAATCCGCCGCTTTGCCGAGGAAACGGCAATGGCGCTTGGTGTTGACCCGGCTGTCATTCCCGACGTGGTCCTGGCTGTGGACGAAGCGGCCAGCAACATCATCCTCCACGGCTACCAGGGCCGGCCAGGGAGCATCGAGATCGAGGTGGAGCGGGAGGGGGATGCCCTGGTGATTCGCCTGCGTGATGAGGCTGCCCCTTTTGATCCCACCAGCATCTCATCTCCAGATTTGAGTCTGCCCTTGGAGCAGCGGGCCGTTGGCGGGCTGGGGATTTTCCTGATTCGGCAGGTCGTAGACGAAGTGACCCACCGCGTCACGCCTCAGGGAGGCAACGAGTTGACCTTGGTGAAGAGGGGAGTTGGAGGAAAGAAATGAAGATAACTGTACGTCAAGTTCAGGGAAGGGTGCCGATCACGGTGCTACAACCTCATGGAGACCTGGACGCTTCTAACTATAAGGATTTGATCGCCAAGGGACAAGAGGTCTATAGCGCGGGGGCGCGGGACATCCTCTTGGATCTAAGCGATGTACCCTATATGAGCAGCTCTGGCCTCGTGGCTCTGCACAACATCGCTGTGATGCTGCGCGGTGAGAAACCACCGAGCACGGAATCGGGGTGGGAGGCTTTTCACGCCATTAGCCGGGACCGGGACCGGGGCTTTCAACAGCACCTCAAGTTGCTCAACCCTCAGCCCAACGTGGACAAGGTGTTGGAGACCGCAGGTCTTAAGCGGTTTCTGAAGGTTTACACCGATTTGGAGACGGCTATCGCCTCATTCTGAGACCGTGAGGCACGAGTGTGTCAGCCTCCCGCAGGTTCGGAACCTGCGGGAGGCTTAATGATGTCACCCAGAGAAGAGGTAATAGTGGGCAACAAAGAAAAATACCAGAAGCTCTTGGTAGGCCCCATCGAGCGGTTCGATCAACGAAATGATATGTTCAGGAGGGCCGGGTATGACCCAGAGTGGGTAGAACGAGCCAAGCCGTTTTACGGCCCGGCCCAGGT
>JAOZOT010000825.1 GCA_029933115.1 Anaerolineae bacterium
GGCCGAATGCCCCCGCAAAACTAAACTGTTACCGGCTATTCTAGTGAAGGAGGCTCTTGAGGCCCGCTGTCTGAAGCAGGCCTTTTCTTCACCACCGACCAGTCCTTGGGATAGGGGGCATGTTTGATGTTGATCTCGAGCTTGCCCGCCAGTTTGAGGCCCATTCTCTCCTCAATAACCTCTCTGGCTACTTTGCTGATCTCTTCGGTTTTCGTCGGCACATCTATTTCTGGGCCTGTCTCTATGTTGAGCCGGACGTGCACCCCTTTCCCCTTGGCCGTGATTTTGGGTTTGACCGAGATGATCTCGGACAACTGGTCAATGTTGTATTCCAGGCGGCGGGCGATGGAGTCAGTGGTCACTTTGGCCTCGTCACCACTGACTTTTCTGACTCTGACCGCTTTGCCACGAGGGCGCCGTAGCTCAAGCCAGAGTAGCAGGCCGCAGACGATGAAAGTCAGTACGGCCGACAAAACTCCTCCCACGATGAAGAGGAGCTGATTCTGCTCGCCAATGGCCATCAGCCAACTCAGGCCCTGCTGCCCTATAACGGCCACTATGTCAGGTCGGGCGGGCACCAGAACCAGCACCACGGGCAAGACGATCATACTCACTACCAGGAGCACTATCATCACCAGGCGGTTAAAGACGTTCATTATCCATGACCTCCTTCTTTTGCTCAAATTGAGGGGTGGTTGTCGCTGCCTCTATTATACACCACGTGGGGCTATTCGTCCAGCGTAAACCACTCGGACCTCCAAGGAGCCGGCTTGTTTTCCACACCTCCTCGCCGGTGGATGCTCATAGCCACGCAAAAGCCGCCTCAATCGCGGGGGCAAGCCTCACCGCCGAAGCGCGTAATGGCTCCAAATCAGTGTCTAACAGCGTGTCTGAAAAATGCTCGTAGTGGCGACTTGAGTCGCTAATGGCCGATACTCTGCGGCCAAGAACGACTGAAGTCGTTACTACGAGCGCCGCCCCCCGAAAGATGCTCGTAGTGGCGACTTGAGTCGCTAATGGCCGATACTCTGCGGCCAAGAACGACTGAAGTCGTTACTACAGACCATGGTATGAAACCCCCGTCGCAGGCGGGGGTGAGATCACAGCTATGCCGGGTTACCGGGTGCGAGTAGAAGCGTGGGCCGGCTATCACCGACCCCCCGCTTCGCAGGGGGCTTGAAATCAACCATGCCCGGGTAGTTACC
>JAOZOT010000314.1 GCA_029933115.1 Anaerolineae bacterium
AGCGGGTGATCTTGAAGGCTATGGCCAAATCGCCGGAGGACCGCTACCAGACGGCCGGCGAGATGGTGGAAGCTTTGGAAAAGGCGGTGGCAGAAGTGCCGGTGCTGGAGAGGCCACCAGAGGTGGAGCCCGTGCCCGTAGAAGAAGTGGCCTCCACCGTAGCAGCCGAGCCCACCCCGCCCCCAGTGGTGACGGTGCCACTCGAAGCGCCACCTGTGGCCAAAAAAGGACTGCCCGGCTGGGTGTGGGGGATGGTCGGGGCAATCGGCGCCCTGGTCTTGCTGGTCGCTGCCGGCGGGATCTTCCTCGCCCTGCGGGGAGAGCAACCATCGCCCACCCCAGAGGCGACAGCGGCCCTCCTCGCCACGCCTACTCCGTCTCCGCCGGTCGAAGCCGCGCCTACCCCGATGCCTCTGGCAAGTACATCCGTCGGCGCTCCCCCCAGGGATGTTATCGAGGCGAGACCATGCCGGTGGGATGGTCTCGGTCCTGGCCTGTGCATCTCTCCATTGGAGGGCGGTGAGCCCACCAGGATCCTCGAAGATACCGACCTTGAGATCCAAGGATCACCCTCATGGAGCCCCGACGGGCAGCAGATTGTCTTCTCGGCCGTCAAATCGGGCGGAAACCCAGGCCGCGATAGCACAATCTACATCGTGAACGCCGACGGCAGCGGCTTGACCAAACTCCCCTCGATTGAGAACGACATTAACCCAGCCTGGAGCCCGGATGGCCGGTGGCTGGCCTTCCACAGCAATTGCAACCTGGCCATCATGCGCCCCGACGGCTCCGAACCCACCACAGTCTGGTACAGCGGGGGCGATAAATGCATCTTCGAACCACAGTGGTCTCCCGATAGCCAATGGATTGTCACTTCTGTGCAAATGGGGGGAGGCGAGTGGACCTTTCCCATGAAGCGTGAGGTGTGGGTCATCTCCCGCGATGGGAGCACCGTCACCACCGTGGCTACCGTTATCCACGAGGATAGCACTTGTATATCCCCTGAAGTTGCCTTCAGCCCAGATGGCACACAGGTAGCCTACATCGGCAACGATTGCCGGCCGTGGCTCGTTAACGCCGACGGCTCCGGCCAGCCCACGCCCCTTGATGGATTTCCCTTCTGGTGGACTTCACGAATCCACCCCCAGTGGGGAAAGGAAGCGCTTCCTGTCGCCGAAGAATTCTTCTACGATGACTTTGAGGAAGAGACCCTCAACCCGGCACGATGGACGCCAGGGGGCAATGTAAACAAGGATATCGCCTTCCTGAGAGACGGACAGCTTCGGCTCGAAGTCGAAAACAACTCTCCGGGACCGTGGGACGGCGGCCTGGAAGCCAAGGTGTCGGCCCCGGTCAAGACCATCAAATTCAGTATAGGGTTGGACGAAGCGCAAGGGCATAGCTTCGGGTTTGGCGTTAGATTCATAGACAGCACGGGCCAACGGAAAAGCGTTTTCCTCAATGCAGCCGGTGATGTGCTCGTCGAGGAGAAGGTGGGGCAGATTATGGAGCTTAGAAAGGCCGAGCGCCTGCCGATGCAGTATGGCATCCTGCTGGAGTGGGCAGGTGACAAAGCCATTATCTACATCAATGGGGAACCCATCGGCAAGATGGCTGTGCAAGGCTTTGCTGAAGGGGTAAAGTTCTGGTATCACCTGGAGCCAGGGGAGAAGATGGTGGGCTACATTGACGATGTGCACCTGGAGTACGCGAAAGGAGAAAAGATATCCGCCCCATTGCCCCAGCCTGCCCTTCCCGTGCCGGAAGGCAAAGTCGTTGAGCCGTGCAAAGACCCCAAGCCCCCCCAAATCTGCGTGCGCGACGTCAGAACCGACCAAATCACTCAGGTGACCAACGACTTGGAGTTTGAGACTGTTTTCAACATCGCCTGGTCGCCCGATGGGCAACAGATGATCTTTGACGCCGGATCAGACCCCGGCCTCAGGCCCGACCACAAGCTCTACATCATCAACGCCGACGGTTCCAACCTGAAGCAGGTCACCGGCGGCGACACCAACAACGACATGCAGCCTGTCTGGTCTCCCGATGGACAGTGGATCGCCTTCCACCGCAATTGCAGCCTGTGGATCGTCCACCCGGATGGCTCGGAGGCGCGGATGCTATTGGAAGGGTCTGACGAGTTCTGCGCGACGAACATGGCCTGGGCGCCCAACAGCCAGCAAATCGCCTTCTCGAACACCTCTGGCCGAACCCTCCGTGAGATTTGGCTCATCAACCGTGACGGAACTGATCCCCACGTAGTGTATTCCTTTGAGCAGCCGCCGGAATGGGGAGAGATAGCCTGGAATCCTGACGGCCGAGAGATAGCCTGCTGGTATGGAGATGGTCGCCGGGAGGAGGGCTTTATCATCAACGCCGACGGCAGCGGTGAACTGAAGAAGATAGACGAGATGCCCTGGTGGTGGCTGCCCAACTTCTGGCCACAGTGGGGAGAATAAAGCCAACAGCCTCCCCCGTGTCTCTCGCGCCTACCCCCATCTCCCCAGCGGATACTTCACCTCCCAGCGCGGAGACCGCCCCCGTGCCGGCCGACCCCTGGGGCCAGGTCGTCGTCTCACCGTCAGAGATGATCAGGGTGGCGACGAGCGCAATCTGCAACCGGTGAACACCGAGGTCTATCAGGACTTTGCCCGTCGTTACCAGAGCCGCTACGGTCAATCTCTGCTGGACGAGGAGTGGGGCGTCATCGCTGCTTACACCTACGACGCGGCCAGCATCCTCCTCCAGGCCATCGAGCAGGTGGCGGTGGTGGACGGGGCAGGCAATCTGGTCATTGGCCGACAGGCGTTGGCCGGCGCCGTGCGAGATACCTCTGGCTACCAGGGAGTGACCGGCGTCATCAGCTTTGACGGCAAGGGAGATCGGCCGCCATAGATCCATCTACTGAAAAAAGCCCTAATTCGATAACAGCCAAGAGGCTTGCGCAGCAGGCCAGGGGGTGTGGGGGGTGTCCCTCCACCACTCCCCCCTTCCCTCACCAAGCGGGAGAGCAGCCCGCCGGTTCTGCTTTCAGAGCCGGGAAAGCGGGGTTGAGGGGGTACCCCCCAAGCTCCCCGGACTTTGCGGCGCAAGCCGCCAAGGCGCTGAGGATTCACGAGTTGCTTCTGCGCGAGTACGGCCCACGCCCTTGGCGACCAGGCCGTGACCCCCTGGCCACCTTGGTCAGTGCCATCCTGTCGCAAAACACCAACGACCTCAATCGCGACAGAGCCTTTGCACGGATGCGAGAGAGGTTTCCCACCTGGGAGAAAGTGCGCGACGCCGACCCGACCGAACTTGTGGAAGCCATCCGCCCGGCCGGCCTGGCCAACCAGAAGGGACCACGGATTCAGAACGCTTTGCGCACTATCACCGAGCAGCAGGGCAAACTCAGCCTGGACTTTTTGGCAGAGATGGAGACCGAAGAGGCCCGGCAATGGCTGACCGCGATTAAAGGAGTTGGCCCCAAGACGGCCGCCATTGTCCTCTGCTTCGCCCTGGGCAAGCCGGCCTTCCCGGTGGATACTCACGTGCACCGCCTCACCAAGCGGTTGGGCCTGATCGGTCCCAAAACGACCAGAGAGCAGGCCCACACTGTGCTGGAGAAATTGCTGCCGGCGGCCATCTACTACCCTTTCCATCTAAACCTGATCGCCCACGGACGGCAGGTCTGCAAGTCGCAACGACCTCGCTGCGAGGTCTGCGTCCTGCAAGAACACTGCGATTACTTTGCCTCACAGTGAGCAAAGCCTCGCCCCAGTTGCTCCTGGCTCGCCACGGCCAGCCCCATTTCCAAAAACCGGACCGGCCGCCGTTACGTGACCTCCTGAGACGAGACTCTCTGGCCAGATTCGGCGGTGGGCTACTAGATGTAAGCCCATATCCCGGCTTCGACACAACATCTAGTATATTGAAACGAGCGGCGGCAACGCTTCAGGCAGAGCCTTAAAAAAAAGGGAAAAAGCCCCGATTTTAAGGGAAACCTATTGATAAAATCTCCGACTTCTGGTAAAATATAACGTGACCGTTGAGCAAGGCGAATGGGTTTGGCTATCTTTTTGCAAGATAGCTCCTCCAAGGTCACGCCGATAGCAGCTACTCCGCTGCCAGAAATTCCCCCGTATTTCGGCATTGTACCATCCCAACTTCCGCCTCACACCCCACGGTCCATCTACTACAATCGCCAAGATCTAACACCAACTAAAACGTATTATCACCAGTGTGGATAAGCCTCCATGCAAACGTAGGCAGGGGTCAATGGGACATGCTCCCACAAAGAAGGGGAAAATAGGGTGCTTTTTGGCGGCGGCTTCCGCCAAAAAGCCATAAATTTTCTCCCTCCATACGGCCTACCCCTCCCCCGCAGGTTACGATTGACGGCTTGTGCGGGATTCGACATCCGACGAGGCACATTTCTGTGCCCAGAGAACGTCCAAACCTGCGGGAGGGTGAGAGTTACCCCTTTCGGTGGGGCAACCTGTCCAACCACGCTTAAATGCAGAGCTGCCCCGAGGCGACCTTTTTGACTCCGCGTGGATTCGAGAGGTAGGGGTGGAGCCTACCGCAGGTTGAGGCTGTATCAAAGCCCGTTTGAAACCGGCGGTGAGCTAACCCCAAATCCGGGTAGACCTCCATTTGCAAATGTGCTGTCATCTCGCGATTAACAACGACCCTCCCGCAGGGTTCGCAACCGGCGGGAGGGTGACCTGGGACAGGCGCAAG
>JAOZOT010000826.1 GCA_029933115.1 Anaerolineae bacterium
CATTCCAGATTTGGATGTAACGGACCCGGCCCTGATAGTGCTTGACGAACTCGTAAACAAAGTCGCCGTAATCGTCAAAGTCGTCGGGTGGACGCTCTGGATAGGTATTATCCTGGCGCGTCCAGTCGGGAGGGCGGTCGAGGCGGGCAATGATCTGGAGGCCATATTTCTCACAAAGGTCAACTATCTGATCGTATTTCCGCCAGGTGCTCTCCCCGCTGGTTTCGTCTACGAATTCCCCCTTCCGTCGAGGCTCAATTTCCGCCCAGACAAAGTGCTGTTTGACCCAGCCGATCCCCGCCTCCTTGGCCATCTGGATAGTCTTCTCCCGCTTCCATTCCTCTACTTCACGATCCAGAAAGAAATTCGCCCCGTAGGGATTGACGTCGGTATTGGGGATGGCTCTGGCCGGAGCACTTTGGACCTCAGCCAAGTCCACTGCAGAGGCAAAGTGAAACAGGATCCCTCCTAGCGTAGCCAAAATCAGCAGCAAGCCCAAAATAAGCGCAGAGATCCTTACTCTTCTCACCCTGTTCTTCTCCCGATGTCCGCTGGAATAGCCGAAGGCCGTGCCGGGATAGCCAAAGGCACCGCCAGAATAGCCGAGGGCACCACCAGGATAGCCGAAGGCACTGCCTTCGGCTATCCTTCTTAGAGTATAGCAGAAATCGGCCAAAAGTGCAAAGGGATGCCAAATGTGCGGCGTACTTACAGCTACGCTCCAAAGGGTTGCGATCTGACCAGATTTGACGCTGAGTGCCTCAACTACTGAAGCTTCTCTCCTCCATCGGTTGGTTTTGGCTGCCACAGCCCCATAGCCACCGCCGCAATGAGCGCCAGCGCCCCCCCGAAGAAGAAGGGCGCCGACGGACCAAACCCCTCCCAACGGCCAATGCCATCCCACAACAGGCCGGCGATGAGCGAGGCCGGGAAGTCGAGGATGCCCAGCACGGCGTTGTAGGTGCCGTAAGCTGTGCCCCATAGCTCGGGAGCCACGATGTCGGCCACCATGGCCTTGGTCGTGCCGTAGGCCAGGCCGTAGTACACGCCGTAGAGGGCATATAGCACCCACACGTGCCAGCCCGTCCCCGCCAGAGCGAAACCCAGGTAGATCAGGGCGTAGACCAGCCAGCCGCCGACGATGATCCTGCGCCGCCCCACGCGGTCTGAGAGCGACCCGGCCGGGGTGGAGACCAGGGTG
>JAOZOT010000315.1 GCA_029933115.1 Anaerolineae bacterium
CTAAGGGCGAGCGCCAGATTGCTGGAGCCAATTATACTCCAGTCTGGCTGTCTTGGCAAGAATAGCCTACCCTCGCTGTTCCGCGATGAACTCAAGGGCGGTCTCCAGGTCACGGTCCACCCCCTGACGGATGTCTTCGATGCGCAAAGGCACATAGATGTTGGGCTCAATCAGTTCACGTTCTTCGCCATCCAGGTCGAGGAACAACGACAGGGGGAATCGGACCTCCAGGTTGTCGGGCAGTTGGACGGTGCCTCGGCCTGGATGGCCGCCGCCTCGCTGAGCCGTCCGCCCGATGAGGACGGAGCGGCCAGTCTGCCAGTGCGGCTGGAGAAAGTCGGCACAGGTTGAGAAGCAGCCTCCATCAATCAAGATGTACACCTGACCTTCGTAGTGCCAGGGGCCGGGCTCGACGAACAGGTCTACTTGCTCTTCGGGAAGGCAACTCTCGTAGCGGCCATACTCCACCCGTTGGTCGAACAGAAGGCCGTTAATGGCCCGGGGATAAATCTCAGAGCCGCCTCCATTGCCCCGCACGTCAATGATGAGGAAGGGGAGGTCGCGCATCTCCCGTAGACGGCTTTCAAAGAAGGCGTCGGGTGGTGGGTTGTCATTGTGGAAATGGGGGAGGTAGATATAGCCCACGTCGTCCTCCAGGCGTTTGGCCGACGCCGGACGCCTGGAAGTGCGAATGAGAGCCTCCAGGCTGGAAGCTCGTTGGACGGTGACCTGACGTTCTATGCCCTCCAGGTCAACAAAGGTGATGTCTACGGTGCTGTGGGCCTCACCGCTCAGGAGAAAGTGGTACGATTTCCAGGCCCGACAATACTCGGTGCCACAGGCGGTCAGAAAAGGAGGCACCTGCTCCAGGGCCTGGCTCACGGGCAGACCATCCACGGCAGTGATTTCCACTCCAGCAGCCAGTCCCATTTCTCCCAAAGAGGGGTCCATCACTCGAATCACGATGGCTTTGCCTTCTACTTCGGCCACCTCCAGAAGGGGTGGCATGGTGTAACGCTCGGCGGCGGCTGGGGTCCAGGCCAGGCTGGCGTGGCCGTCTTGAAGCGTGGCCATAAAATCACGCACCACTCGCCGGAAGGTTTCGGCGCTGGGATCGGCCACCAACTCGGCCCGCAACCGGTCTCCGCCGGCCTGGATGTCAAGGTCTCTGTAGCCCAGGCAGGTGTAGGGGTAGTACTCTGAAACCAGGCGCACCAGTTCGTCAAAGGCCGCCACCCGATCCAGTAGCGACAGGTCTTGAGGCCAGGGGGTCACCGCTGTGGGAACCACTGTCGGCGTCGGGTTGGTCGCCGGCGTGGGCCGAGGAGGGAGCGGCGTCGGGTTCGTTGTTGGCGTGGGGACACAACCGGCCAAAAGTAGGGCCGGCAACAGGCTCAGGCAGAGGACACAGGTGCGGCTCGTCATTTTGGACTCCTCCCGTCAGAGCGTGTCTGAAAATTCAGAGGGCGGCGCTCGTAGTAACGTCAGTCGTTTTTAGCCGCAGAGCACCGGTCGTTAGCGACTCAAGTCGCCACTACGAGCATTTTTCAGACACGCTGTCAGAGATGGTAGCCGAAGGCACTGCCTTCGGCTACCGGGGACCGGATTTGTGCATCGCTGTGCAAATTCTATCGTGCTTTAGGGATATTGTCAAAAGGGAGGAGATTAGATATAATGGAGTAGGTCAAGAGGAGGAAGAGCTCCGATGGCGATTTACATTGACATCTCCGCGGCGGTGCATGGCCGGGCTGGACTGGGACGCTACGCAGAGAGCCTGGCCCGCGCGCTGGTGCAGGAGTACCCAGGGCGATTCGCCTTTTTCTACAATCGAGACCGGGGGACAAATCCCCTGGCCGGGTTGGAGGACGTACCCACCCGAACAGTGCACGCTGGCTACAAGCCCTGGCGCATGGCCGTCTGGCTGGGGCAGATCCTGGGGCTTGGCTTCGAGCGACTGCTGCCGGAGGCCGAGTTGTACCACGCCACCGAGCACCTGCTGCTGCCCCTGAGGCAGGTGCCGACCGTACTGACTGTGCATGACCTCATCTATCACCTCTTCCCTGAACACCACAAGCCCCTCAATTACCGGTTTCTGAACTGGGCCATGCCTCTCTTCGTCCGGCGCTCCGAGGCAATCATTGCCATCTCGGAGTCAACCAAGCGGGATTTGATTCGCCGCTACGGCGTCCACCCGGACAAGGTCACCGTCGTCTATGAAGCGGCCGCGCCCCATTTCCGCCCGGCCTCCCCTGGGGTCATAGCCGCCGTCCGAGCCCGCTACGGGCTGCCGGAGGATTTCATCCTCACTGTGGGGACCATCGAACCCCGCAAGAACCTTCCTCGCCTGCTGGACGCGTTCCGACGGTTGCGACGAAAGGGGCACAACACCTGGCTGGTAGTAGTTGGCGGCAAGGGATGGCTGTACGAAGGGTTCTTCCGCTGTCTGGAGGAGTCGCAATTGGGGGAGGCCGTCTTGTTGCCTGGCTACATCCCTGATGCGGATCTGCCCGCTATCTACAGTGCTGCGAGGGTCTTTGTCTTCCCCTCGCTCTACGAAGGCTTCGGCCTCTCGGTGTTGGAGGCCATGGCCTGCGGCACGGCGGTGGTGTGCAGCGGCGCTTCGAGCCTGCCGGAAGTGGGAGGGAACGCAGCCCGCTATTTCGACCCCACCAATGTAGAAGAGATGGCGGAAGCCATAGAGACTGTGTGGCGCGATGAAGCACTGCGAGCGGAGATGGTCAGGCGTGGGTTGGCTCAGGTGGCGCGGTTTTCGTGGGCACGGGCGGCCAGGGAGACGATGGCCGTCTACCGGCGCGTCATGGGCTCGCGCGGCGGCACCGGCCGGGATGGAGAACACATGCGCCAACTTGAGGCTCGGTAGACCGCAGCCTCTTCCCGCCTCGGCTAGGAGACCTTCGGCGATCCCAGGGACTGCTCCCTCTCCTGTCGTTGGAACGGGGGAGGGGAAGGTTAGGGGGGTGAGGGCCACACTCCCGACCGGCTGCAGGCCCACCGGGTCATTGTGCAGGGGAAAAGCGGAAAGGAAGTGGGAATGGAACCCGCCAGATCACAGGATGTTCACGCTGGATTTGCAACCCGGCAGCCAGACGGTGGATTACAAATCTGCTGCGAGCAAAAGTGGAACCTGCTGAAACTCGCTATCGAAGTGCTCTTCGCCCTTTTGCTTCTCACGCCTCTCGCCTACGCTGCTCCTCCGGCGCAGGAACCCGCCATCGTCTACGTTGTCCAACTGGATGATACCCTCTCGGCTATCGCCCTCCGCTACGAGACTACCGTCCAGGCTCTGGTTCGGGCCAACGGCATCACAAACCCCGAGTTCATCTATCCCGGCCAGCGGCTGGTCATCCCCGGCGCCTCTCCCGCCCCAGAGCCCGTCGTCCAAAGTTCTGTGGTACACACAGTGCGGAGAGGCGAAACCCTCTCCCGCATCGCCTGGCGCTACGGGACGACGGTCCAGGCCCTGGTAGCAGCTAACAACCTGGCCAACCCCAACCTGATCCACTGCGGGCAAAAGCTCATCGTACCTTTCGCCTCGCCTGCCGAACCGTTGCCCCCGCCTTTTGTGGCTGTGGAGCTCACACCTTTGCCCGTCGTTCAGGGCCAGACTCTGGTGGTCAAAGTGAAAGCTGAGGGGATCGTAGGATTGAGCGGTTTGTACGAGGGTCGGCCGGTGGTCTTTGAAGGTGAGGGAGAACGCTGGGCTCTGGTCGGCATCCATGCCCTCACCGAGGCGGGCACTCACCCTCTGAAGCTCGTTGCCACCGACGCTGGGGGCCAGCAGGTGGAGGTTCTGCTGAATGTGCTGGTGGCAGATGGTGGCTATGGGGTGGAGGACATCGTCCTGCCGCCGGGGCGTGCCTCTCTGCTCGACCCCAATCTGATCAGAGTGGAGCAGGAGCGCCTGGCACAGGTCTTCGGGGTCTTTGGGAGGCGGCAACTGTGGGTGGGGCCCTTCATTGTGCCCGTCGAGGGCCCCGTCACCTCCCGGTTTGGCACCAGGCGCTCTTACAATGGGGGCCCGGTGCGGAGCTACCACGAAGGCATAGACTACGACGCGCCGCCCGGCGCGGCAGTGCTGGCCACCAACGACGGCCGGGTGGCCCTGGCTGAGCCTCTGACCGTGCGGGGCAATGCGGTCATCATTGATCACGGCCTGGGGGTCTACAGCGGCTACTATCATCTTTCCGAGATAAACGTCCAGAAGGGGCAGTTGGTGAAAAGGGGCGATGTCGTGGGCAAAGTGGGTGATACTGGCCTGGCCACAGGGCCCCATCTCCATTGGGAGATTAGGGTGAGCGGAATCAACGTAGACCCCACGCAGTGGATATGGGAGACAATACCATAACTTGGTTGCCGAGCCTTGTTTTTGCTTCCCCAGGCTCAGTATGGTATAATCAGCACCTAAGAGTGTGGTGTCTTGGTGACCTGTGAATCCTCAGACACCGAGAAGAATCTACGAGCGGCCGGAATTCTCAGGTACTGATAAATCGAGGCCGAAGCATCTCAGAGCGTGTCTGAAAATTCGGGGGGGCGGCGCTCGTAGTAACGACTTCAGTCGTTTTTGGCCGCAGAGCACCGGTCATTAGCGACTCAAGTCGCCACTACGAGCATTTTTCAGACACGCTGTCAGAAGGACAAGTGAGCGACCGACATGGACGTTGAGCTTATTGCCGTCACCA
>JAOZOT010000316.1 GCA_029933115.1 Anaerolineae bacterium
CGACCCTCCCGCAGGGTTCACAACCTGCGGGAGGGTGGCCTGGGACAGGCGCGAGAGCAACGACCCTCCCGCAGGGTTCACAACCTGCGGGAGGGTGGCCTGGGATATCCCAAAAGTGTCGGAGAGTAGCTTGGCATTGTTACCTGTCGGGGTAGTAGCCCAACCGTGCCGGGCGTTGAGGGGGGCGCCACCGCCGCCGTGAGCACAAGGTGGGTAGTAGTTACAGGTAAGACCTTTGTGCACCCTGTCAGGTCTGACAGCGTGTCTGAAAAATGCTCGTAGTGGCGACTTGAGTCGCTAATGACCGGTGCTCTGCGGCCGAAAACGACCGAAGTCGTTACTACGAGTGCCGCCCCCCTGAATTTTCAGACACGCTCTGACAGCAGAAGGAGGGCCCATGAGGATAGAAGATTACCCACGACCAGAAGGCGACACGGGGATCGGATTCCACTGGTTCCCAGACGTATTCCACTACCACCAGAACCACTTTGACACCTTTGCCCCCATACTGACGAACCTGGGTACCGGTTGGTTGCTTGTGCTCTCAGAGCTGGCCAAACCCATCCCCGAGTTTTTCATCAAGGGCTTGTTGGAGAGAAACATCGAGCCCATCATCCGGGTCTATACCCCTACTGTCCAGGCCATAAACCAGCAAGACTTGCGGCAATTATGTCAGACCTATGCCAACTGGGGCGTCCATTACATCCACGTCTTCAACGAACCCAATCTGGTGGACGAATGGGCCGCGGGAGAGTGGAAGCCCGAAGTCCTGCCGGAGCGGTTCATGGACTATCTCCTCCCCTGCCTGGAGACCATGCACAGCATTGATGGTATCATCCCGCTTTTCACCCCTTTGTCACCTGGCGGCAACTACCTCGACCTCGATTTCCTGAAAGCCGCCTTCGACATCATCAACGCCAGAGGCAAACGTCACCTGTTGGAAAAGATGGCCGTAGGCATCCACAATTATGCCTTCAACAGACCTCTGGATTGGAATCAAGATCACCTGGGCTTCCGCCTGTTCCGGTGGTACGACGAGGTCATCCGGGAGAGGGTTGGGCGCTCGCTGCCTCAGATCACTTGTGAGAACGGGGTGCGCCTGGGCGAGCAACTCACGGAGGACTATCCCCCTATTGACGAGGAGTTGCACGCCCAACGCAGCGTTGAGATGTGTCAACTGCTGATGGAAAACCAGGTGCCCGGCTATGTTTTCAACAACGCCTTCTGGCTTCTGGCCACCGAGGATCATCAGCCGTTTCGGGAGCACCGCTGGTTCAGAGACACCGGCCAGCCGGCCCTGCCCCGCTCAGTAGCGGCCCTGGAAGCGATGCCCAAGCACCCCCGCCGGTTGGGGCCCTACATCACCATACCCTCCACCATCCGGGTGCTGATGCCTGACGGCCATGTGGAGGTGATGGACCTGGACGAGTACTTGAAGGGGGTGGTCCCCGCCGAGATTGGGGTGGACCGCCCGCCGGAGGCCCTCAAGGCCCAGGCTATCGCTGCCCGCTCCTTCGCCCTGGCCGGCTCCCGGCACCCCGGTGAGGGGGCCGATATGTGTACCACTACCCATTGTCAGGTCTGGCGACCGGAACATTACGCTAGGACCGATCAGGCGGTAGACGAGACCAGGGGGCTCGTCGCCATCTACCCTGAGCCCGGTGCCATCAGCGCGACTGCGGCTCCGGTCATTATCAGGGCTTTCTACTTCGGCCACTGCGACGGTCGCACTCGCAACAGCGAGGACGTTTGGATGCAGGCTCTGCCCTACTGCCGCAGCGTGGAGTGCGTGCGCCCCTTCCCCGACCTTTTCGGCCACGGGGTGGGGATGTGCCAGGAGGGAGCCATCGCCATGGCCGAGCAGGGAGCCAGTTGCGAACAGATTCTGACCCACTACTACACCGGTACCGCTGTGATTAGAGCGAGCGTCGAACCACCGCCTCCACCGCCGCCTCCTCCACCGCCACCCCCTCCCGCCTGGCAGATGGCCGTCGAGCGGCGGCCCGGCCTGCGCCTCCTGGCCGGCACCTTCCCCCGCGCCGACATCCCTTTGACCATCAGCGATCCCTGGGGCAACACGGTCTCTCTGGTCAGCGGCTCCAAGCCGGAGCACGGCAAGGGCGGCTTCGAGACCCCTATCTGGAGCAACGGGATGTACACCATCCGCTTCCTCGACCAGACCTTCCAGGTGTTGGTCCAGGACGATTTTGTCTTCGTCACCTTCACCGAGCGAGAGGAGCCCGTCACGGCTCGCTTGGTCACAGAATGGATGAGCCCCGACGAGGCCGAGAGTCTGCTGGCCGGCCTGGAGGGCGTCGAGAGGTACCGGGGCCTTTTCACCGTCGAGGAGGGCACCTTGCCATCGGGAGCAGTGACGGGTTGGGAGATGAGCGTCGAGCGCAAGTCCGGCCTGCGCCTCCTGGCCGGCACCTTCCCCCGCGCCGACATCCCTTTGACCATCAGCGATCCCTGGGGCAACACGGTCTCTCTGGTCAGCGGCTCCAAGCCGGAGCACGGCAAGGGCGGCTTTGAGACCCCTATCTGGAACAATGGGATCTACACCATTCGCTTCCTGGATCAGACCTTCCAGGTGCTGGTGCAGGACGACTTTGTGTTCGTCACCTTCACCGAGTTGACGGGAGAGGGCAAGGCCCGGCTGGTCACCGCCTGGCTGCCGGAGGCCGAGGCTCAGGAGTTGTGGCAGGATTTGGAGGGAGATGAGAGGTATCGGGGTGTCTTCAAGATCGAGAGAGAGGCGTAGACAGCCAGAGCGCCACGGATGCTACCTGAGGCTAGTACCTTTTCAGAGTGGTTTTGATATATGTCATTCTGAGCGACCGAAGGGAGCGAAGAATCCCGTTGCCGCTTTGCCCCCGCTTTTCCGACGGCGGAGAACGAGATTCTTCGCCTCCGCTGCGCTCCGGCTCAGAATGACCATATATCAGATTCACCTTGATGAAATACTAGATATATGGTGTGAAACCTCCGGTGCAGGCGAGGGTGAGATCACAGCTATGCTAGGCATCAGGTGCAGGTAGGAGCGTGGGCAAGCTGTCACAGCCTCCCAGCTTCGCAGGGAGCTTGAGATCAACCATTGAGGTCGTTTTTCTGCTCTTATGTCTACTCTCTGGCGCTTTTGGGACATACCTCACTGCGTGGGCAGTGACCCTCCCGCAGGTTGTGAACCCTGCGGGAGGGTGGTATGCTGTCTGAAAAATGCAGAGCGCAAAGTCTTCAGCGAGGCTTTGCGCTCTTGTTGTCTCTACCACTTTTCGGTTGACAAACGTACACTGAATGTACTTTGGCCTCACCAGCTTTTGTCGTCCTCGTCCAACCGGCCAAGCTCATTCCACATCAAGTCTTCGGACCACAGGTTCAGTTCCTCCAAGGCGGCCTCTGCTACTTCTCTGATCTCCTCGTCTTCGTCGTCGGCGAGATCGTACAGGAGTTCGGGCACGCCTTCTCCCCCTATTTTGCCCAGGGCCCAGATGGCTTCCAGTCGCAGGTCCTTATCCTCCGCCAGGGCCAGTTCCTTTAGCCGAGGGACGGCTTCATCGAGGTATGCTTCCCCTGCGGCTCGGACCGCTTCGTACTGCAACTCCTTCACTTCGCTGTCCATCTCTTTGAGAAGGGTGTCTGTCCAGCGTTGATCCCCCTGTCGCCCCATAGCGAAAATGGCGCTTATCTTCATTTTCACATCGGGGTGGGCATAGGCTGCCTCAATGAGGTCCTGCACCTCCGGCTCATTGAGGAAGCTGAGGGCTTCGATGGCGAAACGTCGCGAATCCAAAGGCTGTCCTTCATCCCTGACTAACTCGAAGAGAAAGTCCTTGACTCTCAGGAAATCCTCCTTCGGTAGTTCGCCCTCTCGCATCAACTCTTCCATGGCCCCCCAATCAAAATCATAGTCGGCCATGTCCCCTTCATAGATGTAGCGACCCAATGTGACGATAGCCTTGGAGCGAACCTCCTGGCTAGGGTCATTCCTGGCTATCTCGAACAGCGGAGTGATCAACTCCGGCACGGGATAGTCCCACAATCCATCAAGGGCCAAAGAGCGTACTTCGGCGTCTTTGTCTTTGAGGTAATCGCGCAGGACAGGCCAATAATCGGCGGGATAATCCTCCCCCTTGATGACGCGGGTCAGAAACTCGATCTTTTCCTCTTTGGTCAACTGCTCACCCTTCTCCATGTGCTCTCACCTCACTCGTTGTAAGCCAGGGCGACCGCGAGGTGCGCCCCTGCCCTGGTGGGGCGACCGCGAGGGTACGCCCCTACCTTGGGTCGGTCCACGGGGCGACCGCGAGGGTACGCCCCTACCTGGTGGGGCGACCGCGGGGGTCGGCCCACGGGGCGACCGCGAGGGTACGCCCCTACCGTGGGGCGACCGCAGGGGTACGCCCCTGCCTTGGTGGGGCGACCGCGGGGTGCGCCCCTACCATGGGTCGGCCCACCGGGCGACCGCAGGGATATGCCCCTACCTTGGGATAGGAGATACATCTAGAACTATTTTACCACAGTTTGCGAAAAAGTAAATACCCAATTCGCAACTTGCTTTCCTACAGTCACGGGTACAAGGCCGCATTTTTGGGTGTGTAACACTTTAGTTTTGTGAGCAACTGCCTACAAGGGCAGTCACCGCCTCCCGCCCGGCGATAAATCGCCGGGCCGAGCAGGGGAAGG
>JAOZOT010000827.1 GCA_029933115.1 Anaerolineae bacterium
TGGGTGAACTGGTGGTGCGCACCTATCACGAGAGCCAGGGCAAGCGTATTTATGTGGTTAGGGAGATCCTGGAGGAATGAGTCAACGGGTCAGAGGGATATTGGTCATTTTCATTTTGCTATGCGCCTTTGCTTTGCGTCTCTATCGCCTCGACTTCCAGGACATCTGGTGGGACGAGGCACGCAACATTGACGTGGCCAGCCGCAGCCTGGCTGTCATCGCCACAGCCAAGGAGATGGACATCCATCCTCCCTTATACTTCTATATCCTTCACCTCTGGATGCTGGGGACCGGGCGCAGCGAGTTCGCCGTGAGGTTCCTGTCCGTCTTTTTCTCCTTGCTGACCATCCCCCTGCTCTATCGTTTCGGCGCGGCCATAGAAACGCATCACACAACACGCAACACATACCACGCCCCACGCCCCACGCCCCACGCCCTCAGCCTGCTGGCGGCTACCGTGGCCGCCTTCGCTCCCTTCTACGTTTCCGAGGCCCAGGAGACCAGGATGTACACCATGGCCATCTTTCTGACCACGGCCTCGGCTTATTTCCTCTATCGGGCCTGGCGAGAGGGCGGCCGGCTCCTGTGGGCTGGCTACGTGCTGACCTCGGCTCTGAGCATCTACACCCACTACTCGGCCGGTTTTATCCTGATTGCCGAAAACGCCTTCCTGGCCCTGCTGGTCCTGCTAGGAGCAAGAACCCCCCAATCACCCAACCACCTAACCCCCCAACCACCTAACCACCAAACCACCCATCTACCTAACCCCCCAACTACCCAACCACCCAACCATCACCGCCTGTTGCTCATCCGCCGTTGGGTCTTAAGCCAGCTCTCCATCGCAGTCCTTTACCTTCCCCAGGCGCACATCGCCTTACGACAAATCGTGGCTTACGAGAACCCCACTATGGGGGTGCCAGACTTGCCTTCTTTTCTGGTGCAAGTCTGGCAGGAATTCAGCCTGGGGCCAGCCGCCGAGCTGATCCAGGCCGCTCCCTTCCTGGCTGGCATAGCCTTCATCCTGATTCTGGGTCTGGCCATCGGATTGGCCTCTCTCAAATCTCAAATCTCGAATCTCGAATCTCTGATATGGCTGTGCCTGTGGCTGGCGTTGCCTCTCCTCTTGTATTTCTACATTTTGCGCGAAAGGCCCTTTTTCCACCCCCGCTACATTATGCTGGCTACCCCGC
>JAOZOT010000828.1 GCA_029933115.1 Anaerolineae bacterium
CCCTCCCGCAGGGTCCGCAACCTGCGGGAGGATGACCGCGATGCAGGGGCACCCCTCGCGGTTGCCCCATCTGAAGGTGAGCGCCGAATAGGTTCTAGAAAAGGACGTTGGTATGGCAGAGACAGGTAAGGAAAAGGCGCTGGAGACCACTCTTTCAACCATCAAAAAACGCTATGGAGAGGGAGCCATTATGAAGCTGGGGGAGGCCACCCACATGCACGTTGAAGCTATCCCCACCGGCTCCATCGCCCTCGACATCGCTCTGGGCATTGGCGGCATTCCCCGGGGCCGCGTCACCGAAATCTTTGGCCCCGAAGGCTCCGGCAAAACCACCCTGGCCCAGCACATCGTAGCCCAGGCTCAGAGAATGGGTGGCGTGGCCGCCTACATTGACATGGAACACGCCCTCGACCCAGCCTACGCTCAAAAGTGTGGCGTGAACGTAGACGAACTCTACATCTCCCAGCCTGACACCGGTGAGCAGGCCCTGGAAATCGCCGAGGCTCTGGTCAGGTCGGGGGCTGTGGATGTAATAGTCATTGACTCGGTGGCTGCCCTGGTCCCCCGCGCCGAAATCGAGGGGGAGATGGGAGACTCACACCCCGGCCTGCAGGCCCGCCTGATGAGCCAGGCTCTGCGAAAATTGTCGGGGGCCATCAAACAATCCAACACAGCCATGATCTTCACCAATCAACTGCGCCACAAAATTGGGGTAATGTTCGGGAACCCAGAGACCACGTCCGGGGGCATGGCCTTGAAATTCTACTCCTCGGTGCGGCTGGACATAAGGCGGGCAGAAGCTATCAAACGCGGCGGAGAGGTGATCGGCAACCGGACGAAAGTGACGGTGAAGAAGAACAAAGTGGCGCCGCCTTTCCGTAAGGCCGAGTTCGACATCATGTACAACGAGGGGATCAGCCGAGAGGGCGATCTGTTGGACATGGGGGTAGAACTGGGAATTGTGGAAAAGAGCGGATCGTACTATTCCTATGGAGACACTCGCCTGGGCCAAGGCCGTGAGAACGCTAAAGACTTTCTCCGTGAGAACGTGGCTATGGCTCTGGAGATAGAAAATCGCATTCGTGAGGAGGTCGGCCTTCCTCCAAGGGATACAAGCTCCTGACGCCTATCTTAAATTCGCCCTGGCCTCCTCGGGGCGCCTACCCTAAGAGTCTGTGAAAAAACAACT
>JAOZOT010000317.1 GCA_029933115.1 Anaerolineae bacterium
AATAGAGCGTAAGGAGGGAGACAGATGCAGATTATCGCCGGCCTTTTCTCGACGGTTGGGGTTTTTTTCATCTTCCTGCTGATTATCTTGAGTTCGGCCATCAAGATCGTCCAGGAGTACGAGCGGGGCGTCATTTTCCGCCTGGGACGCTTGCAGGGAGCCAAGGGGCCGGGGCTCTTTTTCATCATCCCCATCATTGACCGCATGGTCAAGGTGGACCTGCGCGTGGTGACCTTGGACATTCCCTCTCAGGAAGCCATAACCCGGGACAACGTGACGGTCAAAGTCAATGCGGTGGCCTATTTCCGGGTAATAGACCCCTGTGATGCCATTGTCCAGGTGGAGGACTACCGCCGGGCGACATGGCAGATTGCGCAGACCAGCCTGCGCAGCGTGTTGGGCCAATCGGACCTGGATGAGTTGCTCATCCACCGCGATCAGATCAACCACAAGCTTCAACAAATCATTGATGAAGCAACAGAGCCGTGGGGAATCAAGGTGAGCATCGTCGAGGTCAAGGACGTGGAACTGCCCGACACCATGAAGCGGGCCATGGCCCGCCAGGCTGAGGCCGAACGCGAGAAACGGGCCAAAATCATCCATGCCCAGGGTGAGTATCAGGCCGCACAGCAATTGGCTGACGCGGCGGGGACGATGGCCAGGGAACCGGCGGCTATTCAACTGCGCTATTTGCAAACCCTGACCGAGATCGCCGTGGAAAAGAACTCGACCATCATCTTCCCGGTGCCCATCGAATTCATGACCGCTTTTGCCGAGTTGTTCAAAGAGCAAAAAGCAGAATAGGAATGTGGAGGCTCCGTTGCCCAGCGCCCACATTCGCCAACTCAACCGAAACGACACCGCTGAATTGCTGGCCTTGCTCTATCAGGATCCCTACTACAACGTTTTCATGATCGGGAACCTGGAGAGCGTGGGCCTCGACCACCCGGACCTGGACTATTGGGGGAGTTTCCGTGGAGGGCGATTGGCAGGGGCTTTGATGCGCTACCGCACCTTCTGGAATGTCTACGATGCCGGCGAAGCGGACTTGAGAGGGTTTGCCTGGCTCATGGATAGGCGCGGAGACGCGCAAGTCCTCCACGGTCGCGACGAACTCATCGCCCGCTTGTCCAAATTGCTGCGGGACTATGAGGTACAAGACGAGCACCGGTTACGCTTCTGCCACCTTCCCGAACTCAGGCCGATGCTGATCTCGTCTCATTCTGTGCGTCGAGCTACCATGGCTGACCTGCCGGCTTTGGTCGCTTTCTACACCAACGCCGAGGAGATGAGCCGTGATGAGCAAGCGGTCCGCCATTGCCTTGAACACTGCCGCATCTTTGTAGCCACGAACGAGAAGCGGATTGTATCGGCCGCTCTGACCAATGCTGAGACGCGAGACCTGGCTATGATTGGTGGAGTCTATACCCCCCCAGACCTTCGCTTTCAGGGTTTTGCCAGCGCCTGCGTGTTTGCCATTTGCCAGGACCTGGTAGCTGATGGGAAGGAAGCTTGTCTGTTCTACGAGAATCCCGTGGCGGAGGGCATCTACCGCCGGCTGGGGTTTAAGCAGATGGGGTATTGGCGTCTGCTGTCGCTGAGGCCAGTGTGAGAGTTGTGCGCCCTATTGAGACCTTTGCTTCTCGTCACTCTGAGAACCAGGTGAGCAAGACGGCAACTTCGGTTAACACGGGCTTCCCGGCCGGTGCCCAAATTCGCCGTTTGCCTGCAATCTAAAGCCGTAGCACTGCGAAGGCCGTAGAGGCCCGAAGGTGACTTGATAGCGACGACGCGGCGAACTTCAGGAAGCCCGATCACGTTATCTGCAATTGCGGGTCTGAGGAAGGAGGTAGGAGAATGGGGCATCTACATACAGATATGACGGTAAGAGGGAACAAGGCTGCTATAGAGTTGAAGAACGTGCTCATTGATACAGGTGCTACTTACACGGTTTTGCCGGAGAAGATTTTGGAGGAGGTGGGTGCCGCAAGAATTCCAGGGGAAGTTGAAGTAGAGCTGGGGAATGGGCAAAAGATCAAAGCCAAAGCCTATGGGGTGGCAATCAAGATTGAAGAAGTCGAAGCACCGGCAATAAGCATAGCCTTCGAGGGAGCCCAAACCGTTATCGGTGTAGAAACGCTGGAATCCATCGGGCTGAGGTTGGACCCGACGACCGGCGAACTGGAGTTCACAAGACCTAAAGGACTGGCCTATTTCTATTGGTGTAGGTGGTTCTGGGGAAGGCGGAGAGAGGGAGGACACCCAACCAACATCATCAGGAGGTGTCTGGACGATGAAAGCCGGGGCCAGGCGACGCCGTGGGAAATGGGATTGGGTTGGGGGCTTCAAGACCTCGCGTCAGGAAGGGCAGGACGGCGTCGTAAGTCTGAGCTTTGACCTCTCGACGCTGGTAGAGAAAGGTTACCTGGGGAAAAAGGTTTTCGCCCGGTTCAAGGAGGCCACCGGACTGGCCGATTTCGCCTGGCGGGTGGTCTACAACCGCCGTTCTTGGGGAGGGCCCATCGCTCGCAGAGAGATACTCAGGCGGGCTCAAGGCTTTGTCATCTTTATCCACGGCTGGGACGGAAGCGGCGAAATCTGGGAAAGCCTGCCGGCCATGGTCTGCCGGAGGAATCACCGGCTGGTTGCCTTTGTCTTGGATGTCAATGGCTTCGGAGGCTCGCCCTTCATTGAAGCTGAGATGCCCAAAGTCACGCAGTGCAACCCCGAAGCCTGTATGAGGGCGGTGGAGAGGTGGATAGAGGTAATGAAGCTCAAGGGCCGGGCCGGGACGAAAAGAATCTTCACTTTCGTCGGTCACTCTATGGGTGGAGCAGCCTTGTTCTACATGAATGACGAGGACCGGGCGGAAGACAGATGCGCCCGTTGCGCTGTCGCTCCGGCCTTGCTCTGCAACGATACCCTGCGGCAGGGATTCTACGTGAGCTTGGGAGTGAGCATTGGCGCCGGACTGCAATATTCCCTGCTGGACAAGCTCAAAGAGAAACTGGCCCCGTGGCTAATCGGGGAACTGATTGGCGGAGCCAGCGAGGCGGTGAAAGCGGAACACCTGCGCATCTTCGAGAAAACGAGCAAAGGGACACTGGCACAGACCTTTTACGCCCTGGGACAAACCGAGAAGCCCCGCCGAAGACGGCGGTGGCCGAACTTTCGGGTGATCCTGGGGCATAAGGATAGATTGGTGGGCGTGGCTCCCATGCTGAATCTGTTGGAAGACTTGGGGTTCAGAAACGAGAATTTCAGAGTGGTGCTGGGCGACCATTACCTCTTCTCAGCCGGTCTCAAAACCCGCCGAACCCACGGTGAGAACAGAGACATCTTGCTGGAAGAGATATTGCAATTGCATGAGGGTTGCCGCACCAGGCAGAAGGGGTGAATGATATGAGGCTGGCTGACAAGGTAGCTATTGTCACCGGGGCAGGACGGGGCCTCGGTCGGGCTATTGCCTATCGGCTGGCTAGTGAGGGCGCCAAAGTGGTGGTAGACGACGTGAACCTCGACTCTGCCCAACGGGTGGTTGAGCAGATTGCCGAGGCGGGGGGCGAGGCCTGGCCGGTGGTAGCAGACGTCTCCGTCGAAGCCCAGGTGAGGGACATGGTGGGCGAGACGTTGGAACGCTATGATCGCATTGACATTCTGGTCAACAATGCCACCGTGATCAAAACCGGTGCACTGACCGAGTTTGCCGACCAGGATTGGGAGCTAATGTTGGGCACCAACCTGAAAGGCGTCTATCTCTGTTGCCGGGCCGTCATCCCCTTTATGGCCGATTGGGGATATGGACGCATCATCAACATTGCCTCGGTAGCGGGCATCGCAGGCGGTGCTCGCAACATCATCTATTCGGCCAGCAAGGGCGGGGTTATCGCCTTTACCAAGGCCCTGGCCCGTGAAGTGGGAGGGCTGGGGGTGCTGGTCAACGCTGTAGTACCGGGCTGGGTCGCCACAGAAGGCAACCCGCCCCGACCGGGGATGCCTGCCTGGGAAGATTACGTCCGTCGCTGCCCTCTGGGCCGCGCTGCCAGGCCCGAAGAGGTGGCCGCTGCGGTAGCCTTTCTGGCCAGCGATGAAGCCAGCTTTATCAACGGTCACTCTCTGGTAGTGGATGGCGGTTGGAGTTAGAAGCCCCTCACTTCCCTAAAATATCTCGTACCTTGCGCACCAGGGCGGCCGGCTTGATGGGCTTGGTGATGTAATAGTCCGCGCCGGCGGCGTAGCCTTTGGCCACATCGCTGTCCATCCCCCTGGCTGAAAGCATAATAATGGGAATATGCCGGTAGCGATGGTCAGCCTTGAGAATCTGGCAGATCTTGTAACCATCGGGAGGCGGAATTATAGCGTCCAAGATGATCAGGTCCACCTCCTCAGAAGCCAGAGTGGAGAGAGCCTGAGGGCCGTCGGGCACAGCCAGAGCCCGATAACCTTCCCGGCTCATTTTTATCCTCAGCGCCTCCAGCAAATCGAGCTCATCCTCGACAATGAGAATCGTCGGCTGTGATGATGGTTTTGGAACAGTGTCTCCAGCCACCTCTCCTCCCCTCGCTTTATGATGTGCAAATACGTGGGTCTTGCCTGTCTCACAGCGTGTCTGAAAAATGCTCGTAGTGGCGACTTGAGTCGCTAATGACCGGTGC
>JAOZOT010000829.1 GCA_029933115.1 Anaerolineae bacterium
AAGCTCCTGGCTCTGACGGATGAATTGGGCTACGACCGGTTCATCGCTGTGGAAGCGCGCCGGGCGCGACCTCTGATCCAATACGCGGCCTCCCGACGCCTGGGCGGGGACCGCTTCGCCCAGTTGCTGGAAAAAATGGAAGTAGCCCCTACCAAGAGAAAAGTTTCTCCTTCCCCGGCCGCCGCGGTGAGCACCCCCCTCCCCCGGCTCGAAATCCGCGCTCTGGGAACGCCCCAGGTGCTCAAGGACGGCACACCAGTAGGCAAAAGGGAATGGCAGACGACCACGGCCGAGGAGCTGTTTTTCTATCTGCTGGCCCACCCCCATGGCCAACCCAGAGAGCAGATCACAGACGTCTTTTGGCCTGAGCTTCCCCCGGCCAGAGCTAAAAGCATTTTCCATGTCACCGTCTACCGGCTGCGCCGGGCCACCCACATGGAGATATTGGCCTTTGACAGAAGCAGCGGCACCTATGGCCTGAACCCCGAAGTGCACTACTGGTACGATGTGGAAGAATTTGAGCGGCTACTGGAAACAGCCCCAGGGGGCGGCGAAAGCCGGGCCGAGGCCTTGCGCCAGGCCATCGCCCTATATCGTGGCGATTACATGGAAGGGTTCTACTCCGAGTGGTGCCTTCCCAGGAGGAGAAGCCTGGAGGAACGATACCTTGACGCCCTCTCCGAACTGGCCCACCGGTGCGTAGACGCGGGTCTGTACGATGAAGCCCTCGAACTCTGTGAGAAGGCCCTCCGGCAGGACAGCTATTACGAAGAGATGTACCAGTTGATGATGAAATGCTACGGCCGGCTGGGCCAGCCTGCGCGGGTCATCCAGGTTTACCAGCGTTGCGCTACGGTGCTGGCCGAAGAGCTTGGGGTGGAGCCCACCGCAGAGACGGCGGCCTTGTATCAGGAACTGATATAGCAGAACAGTAGCCACCCCTCACCCTACCCCCCGGTCTCCCCCTCTTTCCCATTGGCTTGGCAGCAGGCGAGGTGGGGTGATGGTCATATCCATCACCCCCTCCCTGAATAAACTACCTTCATTGATGCAAATCATCTCCTACCCTTAACAACGTATGTAAGCGATTTGTAACTTTCGTGTGCTATAATGGAGGTAGCAAATCAGGCAAAAGGAGGGTAGGGTGATGAAAAGCACTTGGAAGAGATGGTATCTCAAGGCGGTTT
>JAOZOT010000318.1 GCA_029933115.1 Anaerolineae bacterium
TCGTAGAGGACCCACATAGCCTTGGCTGCATCCATAGCGGAACCGCCCCCCAGGCCGATGATCCAATCGGGGTTGTATTGGCTCATGGCCGCTGCGCCCTGTTTCACCATCTCCATAGAAGGGTTGGGCTTGACCTCGGCAAAGACCTGAAATTCTATGCCGGCCTCTTTCAGTTGCTCAGCGACCAGGTCAACAAAGCCCAGCTCCACCATAGTTTGATCGGTGACGATAAAAGCTCGCCGGCCCTCGATCTCGCTCAAGTAACTCAAAGCGTTTTCGCCGTGCACAATCTCCGGACTTTTGAAGAACCACATTTGGATACCTCCTGGCGGAGTGAGTATCAATCAGCCATCAACCAGACACTGCCTGTTATTCTGGGAACTCTGTCTCGATGTGCGTGCAGCACTCTACCAGTTCTTGGGCGGCTTTGACGTTGCGCATGATCATGGCCATATTGCCTTTGAGCTTGATCTGGCGGGTCAGGAGCCCTTGGATGACGTCCAATTTCTTGGTGACCACCTTCTTCCAGACGTCCAGTGGGGCGCTCATTTTAAAGACCGGATTCTTGGCCGATTCATCGGTGACCAGAAAGGCGTCTCGGCATTGACCGTGCCACAGGTCCATGTAAAAGATGCTTTGCTTTTTGATGGGGCCGCCCGGTGTGACGTAGAAGTAGAAATCACCCTCCCAGTTCCGCGCGGCCTGACGATAGGCCTCGCTTGTGTTCAGTTCCTTCTGAAGAGCCTTGATCCATTCGTCTGAAATGAATTGGATAGCCATATAGCGTCTTCCTCCTGAGGAAATTATCTGTGGATTTTTCTTCCCCTGCGCCTTCGGAGTGAGGTAGCCTACGCAACCGCGATTGAGTGCAGAGCTACCTGTGGGCCAAAAGGCGCGGATTTATTTTTTGGACGGCTGCTAAGCTGTGGATCTCGAAGCCAGGTAGCGACGGGCCACTTCGGCCAGAACCGCAGCGCCAACCGGGAGGGCATCTTCGTTGATGTCGAAGTAGGGGTTGTGGCCGCGCCGGGGTTCCTGGCCCGGAAAGCCTACCCCCAGCCGGAAGAAGCAGCCCGGTGCGTGAGCGGCCAGGAAGCTGAAATCTTCAGCCCCCATCTCGGCCTCGGCTTCATTCACTTTATCGGGACCCAAGAGATCAATGCCCACCTGGCGGACGAACTCGGTCAGGGCTTCGTCGTTGGCCGTGGCCGGATAGCCAGGGGTGATCCTGAGGTCGTAGTCGCCACCCAAGGCACGGGCCACGCCGCAGGCTCTCTCCAGTTCAGCAAAGAGTTGCTGCCGTATCTCTGGCTTGAAGCTGCGGATAGTACCTGCCAGCTCTACCCGGTCGGTCACGATATTGGTTTTGGTTCCGCCCTGGATGGTGCCTATGGTGATGACTCCGCTGTCGAGGGGACGAATGCGCCGGGAGACGATGGTCTGGATAGCCATGATCACCTGGGCAGCCAGGACGATGGCGTCGGTGCCCTTGTGAGGATAGGCGCCGTGACAGGCCTGTCCCAAGATAGCGGCGCGAAAGGTGTCGGCAGCGGCCATCATTGGGCCAGACCGTAGGCCGATGGTCCCGGCCAAAGCGTCGGTGTGAGTGTGCAGGGCGACGACGGCGTCCACACCTTCCATCACGCCGGCCTCTACCATGCGCATGGCTCCACTTTTGCCCTCCTCGTCTTGCCCTTCCTCGGAGGGCTGGAAGATGAAGCGCACCCGACCTTTCAGTTCTGTCTCTGCCAAGAGCATGGCCGCTCCCAGGAGGCAGGCCACGTGAGCGTCGTGGCCACAGGCGTGCATCACGCCGGGCACCTGGGAGGCATAAGGTACATCGTTCAACTCCTGAATGGGCAGAGCGTCCATGTCAGCCCGCAAGGCGATAGTGGGTCCCTTTTCTCCCAGGTGGCCCACCACCCCTGTCAGACCTACCCCCGTCTCCACCTTTATCCCCAGTTCTGTCAGGACATCAGCCACCAGTCGGGCGGTCTTGAACTCTTGAAAGCCCAGTTCTGGCCGGCGATGAATGGCACGACGTATTTCAATCAGACGCTCTCGTAGGGCTTGTGCCCGCTGTAACATCGGTCACTCCTTCTTCAATTATTATTTTGGAGCAGAGGGTGTGACACACTCTGGCTCGTAGTGGGTGCTTCAGCGCCTCCGGGTGTCTCACCGCTCCTGCTGGATTTGCAATCCGACGGCCGAAACGCACCGAGGTGCGCAGTACAAACCCCAATGGTGGTCTGAGCTTACAAGTGCGTTGCACCGCAGATGGGTTTGAGATGACAGCAGAGAGCCCGAAGACCGAACTCGCATCCTCGGGCTCTGCAGTTGGGCCTGCGCAGCGGGTCGTAGTGTCCTCTCACCGGTCCTGCTCTGAAGGTGGGGTGAGGGGTACCGGGCTTGGTCGCGATAGCGCCAAGCGGCGGTTACCGCTTGCGGCCTCCGCCGCGCAGGAAGCCGCTGATGGCCAGGAGGAAGGCCAATCCGAACAGGATAATCCACCAACCTGCTTCCAGAAGTTGCTCCACCACAGTGCCCGTAGTGGGCAGTCCTTCAGGGGTGGGCTCGCCGGTGACGGTGGCTTCCGGAGTGGCGGTCAGCTCAAGCGTCTCTACCATTAGCTCCGTCGGGGTGGGTGAGGGGGTTTCCGTCGGCTCTGGCGTCGCTGTTGGCTCTACCGTTGGTGTGGTCACGGTTGGGGACTCGGTAGGGCATGGGGGGCAGGTCAGCATCCGGGTGGGTGTCGGCGGGCAGGTCGGTATGGGCCCCGGTGTGCTGGTGGGGCACGGGGGGCAAGTCGGCGACGGTGGTATTGGCATTGGGGTGGGTGTCGGCGGGCAGGTCGGTATGGGGCCTGGTGGCTCGGTAGGACATGGCGGACAGGTCGGTGGAGGGCACGGAGTCCCGGTGGGGCACGGCGGGCAGGTGGGCGGTGGCGACGGCGGCACACCACCGACGACGCAGACGGAAATCAGGATCAGCAGCAAGGTGACGAGGGTCGCCAGCAGCAAGATGAGGGTCTTGATCCTCCTGCGCTTATCTGGATCGGCCTTGAGGTCAATGTACCACTCGACGAGCCAACCAAGTATGAATCCAAGGAACAAGGTCACCAAGGCTACAATGAGGGTGCTCAACATCGTCGAATCTCCTTTCTGGCTTCAGGGAAAGGCTACAGGCCAAAGCTTGTCCAGCCATCTTTCAAACCACGAACTGCCCGTGGTGGGCAGATGCTCTATAGCTACGGTAAAAGTCACCGCCGGAGAAGGATCGCTGGTCCTCCCGGTGTCATCGCCGGCCACGGCCGTTATCGTGTGCTCCCCCGACTCAAGGGGTTTGTCTACAACCAAAGCCCAATCGCCCTGAGCGCCGGCAGCCGTGGTCCCTAGCAGGGTGCCATCATCGTAGACCTGGACCGTCACGTTGGGCGGGGCAGTGCCGGCGATGGCGGGCCGCTCATCTTTGAGGACGCTGCCGTCTGATGGGGTGGTGATAAGCGGCGCGCTCAAAGGAGGTATTGGAGTAATGGTGGGAGTGAGCGTCGGCTTGAGGGCTGTCGAGGTGGGGGTGACTGTTGGCTCAGGCTCCACAGGGGTAGGGGTAGCCTCGGCCAGGGGCGTCGTTGTGGCCGTGGGGATTGGAAGGGAAGGAGTGGCGGTGGCGACGGCACCGGGGGAAGGGAAGGTCGTCGGTGTCACCTCGGCAATGAGACCTCCTTCTGGGCCGGTGACAGCGTAAAGGCTCAGCAGCAGAGGAATCAGCAGGAAGGCCAGTACCAGGACCAATGTCTTCTTTTTGCGGACCTCGTCTTCGTCCCAGAACAGCAGGCGCGTGCGCATCTCTATCCTCGTCTGGCCAGCGCCCTGGCTTGCTCGATCCAGCTTTCGGGCTCTATTTTGCGCCAGGCAGGCACGTCGAGAATCTCTCTGATCCTTTCTGGCGTCGTCTGCGCCAGTTGGGCGTAACTGTTGATGCCTCCGTCCCGTAGCTTCCACTGGTAGATGCGGCCAATGCCTTTGATGGCCGTCAAATCGTCGGGGTGCGTTTGGACGTATTCGTCGAAACGAGCTTGTAGGGCATCCAGTTGGGCCTCTTTTTCTTCCAGCTTGGCCTGGAGCTCGTGGATTTCCGTGTCTCGCTTCTCCAGATAGCCGGCTATGATCTGAGCGTAATCACCGCCTTCGCCGGGTTCAAGTCGTCCTATCTCCTCCTCGCCAATTCGGCCCTCTACGTTAAAGCCGGCCCATTTGGCTCTGGCACGCCAGCGGAGAAGGTCCAGAGCCCACTCGGCCAGCCAGCCAATGAGGAAGCCAACCAGCAAAGCTACCAGAGCCACGATGATGATCTGCGCCATCTTGCACCTCCTGTCCAGGCGGATAGCCGCCTCTGCCCTATGCCTCCAGGCCGTAACAAGGGCTTTTTGTTGACATATTCATTATAAACGTATTATTATGTTTTGTCAAGAAGGTGTACACTGCAAAGTGTTGAGAGGGTGGCTGCCAATCTCCCCTGTCTTGCGGTGAGAGCTCCTGGGCTCAGATGTTGACACAGACCCCTAGCTGGTATATAATCAACCTGGCATTGCTTCAGAGGAGAACAAGCTGGGGTTCTCCGCAGAGCGTGTCTGGAAAATTCGGGGGGG
>JAOZOT010000319.1 GCA_029933115.1 Anaerolineae bacterium
ATTCACTCGCAGAGGGGACGGCTATCCTCTCCCAGGCTTGAACTTCACTACCTGATTATACCACGCTCTGGGCTCAGAGGCAACACTCTGCAGATCTCGCTCGCGGGCGCTCCAGCGCCTCAAACGCCCTGGAGAGCGCACTGTGAACCCTGCTCGGAGGGGCGCTATTGACATAGCAGGCTGGTCAGGTGTAAAATTACAAAGGGACGTGGACAATTTGAACAGGAGGAGCAGCGCCATGAGCGCAGAATCTTTGGAAAAGGTCATCGGAAGACTGCTGACGGAACAGAAACTGACCATCGCTCTGGCCGAGTCTTGCACCGGCGGTCTCGTTGCCCACCGCCTGACCAATGTGCCGGGCAGTTCGGCCTACTTCATCGGCGGTGTGGTATCTTACGCCAACGAGGCCAAGGAACGGGTACTCGGCGTAAACCGTCAAACCCTCCAGGAACACGGTGCGGTCAGTGAGGAAACAGCGCGGGAAATGGCGCGAGGGGTCCGCCGCCTCCTCCGCACCAATGTGGCTTTGGCTGTCACAGGCATCGCCGGACCCGGCGGAGGATCGCCGGAGAAGCCGGTGGGCCTCACCTACATCGCCCTCGCCACCGACGACCTGGAACGGTGCGAGAGATACCTGTGGAGAGGAGACCGATGGGCCAACAAAGAGCACTCGGCCGAGGCAGCACTGGGGATGTTGCGCGAATACCTGGAGGCCAGGCAGAGCCTATATTAGCGACCGAGATCACCACTAAACGCTCCCTTCAAGAACCCCATCGCTTCTTGGTACAATTTCTCATCTTCCGCCCACACTCGTTGGAAGCTGGCCTGCACCTGACCGTCGGAGGCCAGATAGGCCAGAGCCCCCAGGTAGGTATACCACCTGGTATAACTGCCTTTCAACACCCCTTGAGGATCAAATAGCAGAAACGGGTGTTCCTGACCGGCAATTATAAAGTGGCCAGGCAGATCGAAATGAGTGAGGCCGATCATCACTTGTAGAAGTTCCTGCTCCTCTCCGCCGGGGAATCTCTCTCTATCGTGGCTCAGGAGCGGAGTCAGATCGAAGCCGATTTCCTCCAGGAGGGAAATGTAGCAGGCAAAGCCCCACCGCCTGACCCTGTGCACACACCCACTCTGGCCAACCTCTATCTCCAGACAGGCGGTGCTGCAACCTCGGGGCAGTTGGACCGTCACCGTCCTCTCCTGCAAATCACCCCCTTCGGTGACTGCCCAGTAACGAGCTTGCCAGTCCTCGGTCGGGTAGCGGCCGGGATAGTTGTTCACGATTTCAGTATCAGGTGCAGCACTACTGCGCCTCAGAGTGTTACCTGCTCTAGCCATGAGTCACTCATCATTCTGACAACTTTAAGTCGCTCCTGGCGAACAAGGAATCTGCCCTATTTTACCACATTTGCCCACTAAATGACGAATTTGCCAAAACGCCTCTATTATGCTAGAATACACCGCGTATCCCTATTAAACAACACAAGATTCCTGGGAATGTGGTCATTCAAACCTGCGGCAAGGGAGGAGTTCCCAGGGTATAGCAACTCTATGGCTCTTCTCTGTGAGGATATTGGACAGCCGTAGGAGTTACGCAAGCATCTGATCCCTCAGCGAGCTGAAGGGTATTTTATTGTAGGAGACAATTCTAACGCTCGTATGATCTGGCGCAGACCCTTGAAAAAGAGGTCAGGAGGCCTGAATGGAAGCTAGTACCAATCCTCTATTAAAATTGATCGAGGAGATGATAGAGGGCAAATGGAGCGGTTGTATCATCAACCTTGGCCTGATCCCTCTGCTGATCTTGTCCAGTTTGCTCCTGCCGCCCATCAGAGTAGTCGGTCGGATCATGGACGCTGGCTATACGCCCATCCCCAAGACCGGTGGGGCGCTCCTCGATCCCGATGGCACCCAGTTGACTATACCCCCCGAGGGAGTGACCGGCGAGATCAAAGCCCGGTTGACCTCGGTGCCCCGCATAAATTTCCTGGAAGGCTCGGCCGGCAGCGATTTGTGGAAGGCGGCCGAGGAGATGCCAGAACACCTGATTATGAAGAGCCCCTTCTATCGCTTGAGCGTGAGAGGGGAGATGCCCAATCAGGCAATCTTGACCATCCCCATCCCCAATGATTCAGAGCCCTACTCTACCCTAGACCTCTACTCCTGGACGGGTGAGGAGTGGCAATGGCTACCCAGCCAGATTATCTTTGAGGACGACGTCATCGAGGCTCGCCTGTCATTTGTGCCGCGCTCGGCAGTGGTGATGCAGACCAGACCCATCGCTCCGGCCATCTCGGCGGTCATGACCGCCGACGCCACCGTGCCCCCGGAAGGGAAAGACACCCTGGTGGAAATCAACCCCCAGGGCCTTTACCTGGACGGTGAGGGCGACATCGGAGGAAGCATCGGCAGCCTGCCGGTCGAAGATCAAACGGCCTCCTACGCCGTCGTGCCCACCCTGCGCAACTGGGGAGAGGATGGAGTCATCCGCAGCGACTTGGTTGACAATATGCTGATCAGCCAGGAGATCCGCGAGCATCACATCGCCACCATCGTTGACTTTGTGATCCAGAACATGTACGCCGGCATTGACATTGACTACCGGGGGATCACTCCTGACCTGAGAGACGAGTTCAGCCGCTTTATAGCCGAACTGGCTGACCGGCTCCACGAGAACCAGAAGCTGCTGACAGTGCGGGTCGAACCACCCAGGCAAATCGCTGAGGACCGCTGGGAAACAGGGGTCTACGACTGGCGAGCCATCGGCCAGGTTGTGGATGGCTTCAAGATACCGGCTATCACCGATCCTACAGCCTACGCTCCTGGCGGTCAGATGGAAGCCCTCCTGAATTGGGCCGTGGGTGAGGTCAACCGTTACAAAATACAGTTGATCATCTCTACCCGCAGCGTCGAGAAAATTGACGGTTCTCTGGTTGATAAACCTTTCAAAGACGCATTGACGCCTTTCAGTCGGGTCACCGTCGAAGGGGAAAAACAAGTGGTCCTACCCGGCGAGCAGGTGGTCTTTTCTCTGGCCAGCCTGCGAGAATCAACAGGCATCAACTTTGACGAGGCCACCCAGACCTATTGGTTCAGCTTCAGGGACGAGAACGGCCAGCAGCACACCGTTTGGCTGGAAAATGCCACCAGCGTCGCCCGCAAGTTGCAACTGGTGGCCCAGTACAACCTGCGGGGCGTAGCCGTGGAAAATCTGCTAGGTGAAGAAAACGACCAGCAAATCTGGGAGGTGATGCGCAAATTCCACGACCTGGTGGTGCCACCGGTGCAGAGCCAGTTCAGCGTGGTCTGGACGGTGCAAAGTGCAACCGGCGGTCAACTTTCGCAGGAGACTACATCTCTAGCGGAGCCCAAATACGTTTGGACGGCTCCCCAGGAGCCTGGTCAATATATGATAGCGGCGGCCATTTCTGTGGATGGGCGGACCACGGCCGGCGGGGGCAGCGTGGCCCTCCAGGTGGCCGAGCCGACGCCTACTCCCGTGCCACCCACTCCAACGCCTGAGCCCACCGCCACTCCCACGCCTGCTCCGGTGGAGGTCGCTTCGGCGCCGGAACCGACCCCCACGCCCCAGCCCCAGGTCTCGGTGTCCGGCCTGGGGAGCGAATTTGGCTATGGAATCCAGGCCCACATGATTTACAACGACCTGGGACCTATCATCAACGCCGTTAAGGGCCTGGGCTTTGGTTGGGTCAAGCAGCAGATACGCTGGAGCGATTTCGAGCCGAGCAAGGGCAACATCGGCTGGGGTGAGATGGACCGTATCGTTAATGGCTTGCACGGGGCGGGCATTAAGATCCTCTTCAGCGTGGTCGCCCCGCCGCCGTGGGCCCGTGGAGAATACGGCTTGCCTCATAACCTCCAGGATTACGCTGATTTCGTGGGCGCCTGCGCTGCTCGTTACAAAGGCAAAGTCCAGGCCTACGAAATCTGGAACGAGCAGAACCTTAAGCGTCCACCTGAGGAGATTGTCCCTCCCGATAGATACGTGGCCTTGCTGAAAGTCTCATACGAGGCTATCAAGGCCCAGGATCCCAACGCCATCGTCGTCAGCGGAGCCCCCACGCCGGCCGGCGATGTGGCCGGTTGGGCCATTGACGACATCAACTATCTGGACCAGTTGTACGCCGCCGGCATGAAGGACTATTGTGACGCGGTGGGAGCCCATCCCAGTGGCTACAACTGCCCGGCTACCGCCGACTGGCAGACGGTGACTCCGGCCGATGCCGGGCTTACGGAGCCCAATTTCTGGGGGCCCTTCAACAACCGCCACCACAGTTGGTGTTTCCGCGGAACAATGGAAGGCTATCGCAATGTGATGCTCAAATACGGCGATGGGAACAAGACCATCTGGCCCACAGAGTTCGGCTGGGCTGTATCGGCCACCCCGGTGGTGAACTATGAATACGCAGCCGACAACACCCTGGAAAAACAAGCCCAGTACATAGTTGAAGCCTACGAGATGGGCAAATCCTGGGGGTGGGTTGGAGTGATGTTCCTGTGGAATCTCAACTTCTCGGTGGTGAACCCCGGCTCTGAGCAAGCCCAGTTTGCCATCGTAGATAGCAACTGGCAACCACTGCCGGCTTACCATGCTTTGGCTGCTATGCCCAAATAGCTGTT
>JAOZOT010000830.1 GCA_029933115.1 Anaerolineae bacterium
CGATCACTTGCCCACGTTTACGTGCGGACTTACCTGACACTAGAAGCCGATGGGGATTCGGCGTTTTGTGAGCAAAGGGGGTGGCGAGCGTGAAAACGACACACCAATTGTGGCTTGCGTTGATAGCCGTTGTGGCCCTGATCCTGTTGGCCGTGGGCATTGCCCTCCCAGGTGTACAGCCGGCCGCCTACGCCCAACGGCCCACGCCAACGAATATATTCCCACCCCTCCCTGAGGGAGGGGAATCCGATTCAGAAGAACCACTCCACAACGGCACTGTCAGTGGCATCGTCTTCAACTATTCGACCAGCCGGCCGCAGGGGGGCATCGGCGTGGTGCTGGACGGCGGCGGGTGGGTGCTGGAGACGGTGAGCGGAGCCGATGGCCACTATATCTTCCGCGGCCTGGGCAGCGGCCCCGCCACACTCCGCCTGCGTCTGCCAGAGGGTGCCACAGCGGTCAATCCTGATCTGGAAGTGTATACTGGCCACAACCTGGACGTGAACGCCAACCTGGGGTACTACACAGGCGACCAGCCCCCCATGCCGGTGTTGCTGACGGCAGAATACGCTCTGGTTGAAGGAGACTCCGCTTATCTGGTGCTGAACCTGCAGGTTGAAAACCGGTGGACGGCAGAGGTTACAGGTGTGCTCGTGGACGCTCGGCTGCCGACCGGACAACAGATCATCAGCGCTCAGACCAGCCGGGGCTGGGCCGATGCCGTTGGCCTGCGGGCTCTGGCGCACCTGGGAAACCTGCCTCAGGGGCAGAAGGCCGATGTGCGCCTCCAGGTCCGGCCGGCTTCGCCAGAAGCCCTCGGCAAAAAGGCCCGGGCTATCCTGACCTACGACCAGCAGATGACATCGCAGATAGTGGAGGTGGCGGCGGGAGGAGGGGCCATCACGATGCCTGTCACGGGCGAAGTGGTGGCTTGGAATTCGCCGACGGGTCTCTGGCTCGTGGTTTTGTTTGCGGCCGCCTTTGGATGCGCGGTGGTGCTGGGGGCCAGGCTGAAAAACCGGCGATAACCATGACTCCTTTGGGCTGGCGCAGAAGGCCCTGCCGGACACACTCGGCAGGGCCTTCTGTGTGGGGCTGGTGTGCGCGCCGGCCTATCCTTGACTTTACCCACATCGCGAGGATAGTGCCGAGAAGCCCCCGGTGTAGCCGGGGGAGCCGTCACAA
>JAOZOT010000831.1 GCA_029933115.1 Anaerolineae bacterium
ACCTGCGCCTTCTTGTGCGAGCAAGCTGTGGAAAAGTACCTCAAGGCACTCCACATGCACCGGACTCAGACTCTACCATCCAGGACACACGCCATTGATGCCCTGGCCATCGCGCTGGACGTTCCCTCCCCTTTCCGCGAGCACGTCTTTAACCTGAAAGAGGATTACACATTGACGCGCTATCCCGATGTGACCCTCAGACCCCCGTTCGAGGAATACGACGAAGAGACAGCGCGAGAAAAGCTGGAAGCTGCGAAGGAGACGATTGCCTGGATACGGCAGCAACTTGAAAAAAAGGCAGGAGATGCAAGATGAAGACTCCCCTCAGTGACTCGGTCGTCCAGGACTTTTTAAGAACTGGAAAGGATCTCCTGGTTTCCAAGTACAAGCCGGAGCGTCTGATCCTATTCGGCTCGCGTGTTACCGGCACAGCACGAGAGGATAGTGACCTGGATATCCTGATCGTCTCACGCGCCTTTGAAGGGCAGCCGTTTATCGGGCGGATGGGCAAACTGCTGGCGTATCTCCAATTCCCGTCGGGAATTGATGCCCTGTGCTACACCCCGGACGAATTCCGCTACAAGCTGAGAACGTCGAGCGCCATCCGCCAGATCGTCGAGCAGGGTATCGAAATCCCCCTGCAATGATTCTGCCGCCAGGGCGATGGAGGAAAAGCTATGTCCGATATGATGAAAGTCCAATCCTTTGAAGCCCTTCTCAACTGGATTCTGAAAGAATTCGAGGCCAACCAGTCCATCTTTGGCATCCACCGCTCTCTTTTTTACATCCCCAAAAAGGACAGCCCTTACGCCATTGAGGACCTCTTTGGGCATTACCTGGCCACCCCCATCGGACCGGGGGCGGGCCCCCATACCCAGTTGGCTCAGAACATCTTATGCGCCTGGCTCTCCGGCGGGCGGTTCATCGAACTGAAAACCGTCCAGGTCATGGACGAACTGGAAATACCCAGGCCCTGCATTGACATGGAGGACGAGGGCTATAACGTCGAGTGGTCCCAGGAACTCAAGCTGGATCAATCGGCCGGCGAGTACGTCAAAGCCTGGGTTCTGATCCATGTCCTCCGTCGCCTCCTCGGCTTCGAGGACCTCCCCTTTGGCACGATTTTCAACATGAGCGTCGGCTACAACCTGGAGGGGATTCAGAGCCCGCCCATGACCCGTTTCA
>JAOZOT010000320.1 GCA_029933115.1 Anaerolineae bacterium
AGGCTTGAGCCGCTCAGCCCTGAGCTTGAGCTCGGGGCTGACGCAATGACCCTCCCGCAGGGTTCGCAACCTGCGGGAGGGTGACCCGGCAGGCGCAAGCAAGCGAGACCTGCCCCTACCCGGCCTGGATTTGTAATCTAGGCCCATTAGCGGCCAACTCGCTTCGGTTCTCGCTCCTTGAGCCCGCCGGATTTTGCCCTGCTTGGACCTGAAAACAGCCCGCAGGGCTTTGCCCTTTCAGCCCGACGGCTTTAGCCTCGGGCTTCCGCCGAAAGCACTTCGTTACCCGGATAATTTCTTAAGGCTCATAAGCTCGCACTACAAGCCTTGCTCGTAGGGAGCGCTTTGACGCCTCAGAAACGCCCTGAAGGGCGCACTACGAACCTCATTGCACCGCCCCCTGAATTTTCAGACATGCTCTGCGGCCATTGGCCGCCGTAGACCTCGATTACAAAGCCCAGGTGTGGCCATCACTTGCTGACCTTGGCCCAGTCTTCAAGGAAACGCTGAACGCCCACGTCGGTCAGGGGGTGCTTGACAGCCTGCATCAGCACCTTGTAGGGCACAGTGGCAATGTCCGCGCCGGCCAAGGCCGCCTCGGTGATGTGCATCGGGTGGCGAATGCTGGCCGCAATGACTTCGGTTTCGAGGCCGTAGTTAAAGAATATCTCCACCGTGTCGGCCACGACCTGCATCCCGTCGTGGCCCACGTCGTCCAGGCGGCCAATGAAAGGAGAGACGTAGCTGGCTCCGGCCAAAGCAGCCAGAAGGGCCTGGTTGGCTGAAAAGACCAGGGTAGCGTTGACGCGAATCCCCCACAGGCCGGCCAACTCGCGGGCCTCGTCAATGGGGGTATCGCATTTGCCGAGCCAGGGACAGCCTTGACAGAGAGCCTCCGGCTCAACCTCCAACTCAGAGATGGCCTTCATCGCTTTCAGCCCCTCGGGAATGACGGGCACCTTGATGACCACGTGGGGAGACCACTGGGCTATGCGCCTGGCTTCTTCGACCATGCCCTCCGCTTCCAGGCTGACCACTTCAGCGCTGATGGGCCCTTGTACGATGTAGCAGATTTCCTGAGTGACTTCTTTGTAATCGCTACGGCCAGCACGCATCATCAGGCTGGGGTTGGTCGTCACCCCGCTGATGACCCCCCAGGAAGCTGCTTCCTTGATTTCTTCGATCTTGGCAGTGTCGAGATAGATTTCCATTTATACCTCCTAAAATATCAGGATCGGTAGGGGCCGGCCTTGCGCCTACCCTCTGGGCGACCGCAAGGGTGCGCCCCTACCCCTGGGCGGCTCGCTTCTTGACCCCCTTGGATTTGTCCTTTGTTCCGCCATTGCGCCTCTCCTTCACCGCGGCGATAAAGTCGCGAAAGAGGGGGTGGGGCCGATTGGGGCGGGACTTGAACTCTGGGTGAAACTGAGTGCCCACCATCCAAGGGTGATCGTCCACTTCCACGATCTCCACCAGGCGCCGGTCGGGAGAGAGGCCAGAGAGTATCAGCCCGGCCTGAGCCAGAATGTCCCGATAAGCGTTGTTAAACTCGAAGCGGTGGCGGTGACGCTCATTCACCACCTCCTGGCCGTAGGCAGCCGCAGCCCTGGTGCCGGGCACCAGATGGCACGGATAGATGCCCAGGCGCATGGTGCCCCCCATGGTAGAAATAGCCTGCTGTTCGGGCATCAAGTCAATGACCGGATACTTGGTGGCAATGTCGAACTCGGTGGAATTGGGCTCATCGCTGTTCAAGGCGTGACGGGCCAACTCGATGACCATGACCTGCATGCCCAGGCAGAGACCCAAATAAGGTACCTTGTTCTCGCGGGCGTAGCGGGCGGCCACGATCTTACCCTCGATGCCCCGGTAGCCAAAGCCACCGGGCACCACGATGCCATCCACCTGGGCCAACTGCTCCAGGCCTCGCCCTTTCTCCAGGTCCTCGGAACTGATCCAGTGGATGTCAATATCACACTTATGGTACAGACCGGCGTGGTAGAGAGCCTCGCGGACGCTGATATAAGCGTCTATGAGTTGCACGTACTTGCCCACCACGCCCACTTTCAGCCTTTCTTTGGGGCGCTTGATCTCCTCCACCAGCTCACGCCAGGCCGCGAGGTCGGGCTCTTTATCCGACAGGCTCAGCCGCTCTACAATGAACTCACCCAGGCCGGCCTCTTCCAGAATGAGAGGGACCTCATAGATCGTATCAACCGTAGCCAAAGGGATAACCGCCTTAGGCTCCACATCGCAGAAGAGGGCTATCTTGTCTTTGAGGGCATCATCCAGAGGGTAGTCAGAGCGGCAGACGATGACGTCCGGCTGAATGCCGATGCTCCTGAGCTCTTTGACGCTGTGCTGGGTGGGCTTGGTCTTCAGTTCACCGGTGGGAGTAATAAAGGGAAGGAGGGTGAGGTGGATGTAGAGGACGTTTTCACGGCCTACGTCTTTGCGCATCTGGCGAATGGCTTCCAAAAAAGGCAAGCCTTCAATGTCACCCACCGTGCCTCCCACCTCCACGATGACCACCTCGGCTCCGCTTTCTTTGGCCACCAGGCCGATGCGCCGTTTGATCTCGTTGGTCACATGGGGGATGACCTGGATGGTACCGCCCAGGTAGTCGCCTCGTCGCTCCTTGGCAATGACCTCGGAATAAATCTGGCCGGCAGTGACGTTGGAGGCTTTGGTCAGGTTCTCACCAATGAAGCGTTCATAGTGGCCCAGGTCCAGGTCGGTCTCGGCGCCGTCCTCTGTGACGAAAACCTCCCCATGTTGATAGGGGTTCATGGTTCCAGGGTCAACGTTGAGATAAGGATCCAGTTTCTGAATAGAGACGGAAATGCCACGGCTTCGCAGGATACGACCGATAGACGCCGCGGTGACCCCTTTACCCACCGAGGAGACCACTCCACCCGTGCAGAAAAGGTATTTCGCCACTCTTACCAGCCTCTCCAGTTTCGGTAGCTCTGCATTTATCGTGATTGAGCAGGTTGCCCCCTAACTGACGGGCCTACCCCCAGTTTCCATGAAAGCAAGTTAACCCGGTGCTATTTTAACAGATAATGGGCTATTTGTCCACTCGAAAGTGTCCTCCCGCGCTCCAACTACACAATCCATCCTTTTTCTGCTATAATAGGGCTTGCGCAGCAGATTAGGGGACGTGGGGGCGTTCCTCCGCACACCTTCTCTTCCCTCCTCCAAATGGGAGGTCAGCCCCTCAGTTCTGCTTTCAGAGTCGAGAGAGTGGGGTTGAGGGGATTACCCCCCAAGCTCCCCAGGCTCGCCGCGCAAGCCCCAATAGCACCTGGGAGGACCTTTGCCGAGTTGACTCCTGGAAGCTTGGTGCCACGCATCGCCGGAGTCCGTAAAAGAATGTTTCTCGCCCCCGCCGGATTTGCAACCCGGCGGGCTAGGGGCTGGCCTGCAAATGCGGCCAGAGCAGCGCGAGTCATTGGGCCTTATCTCCTCGTCGTCCTGAGTTGCCTGACTCTGGGTTTTGGCCCCCCGGTCCTGACCGACTCGGACCTGGGTAACCTGCGCCTCTACCCTCATCAAATTGAGGCCATCGCTGCCCTGGCCATGCCGGAAGTGACGGCTCAGGCAGCCATCGTCGGCGACGTGACCTCAGGCCAGATATTGGCTGAGAAGAACGCCCACCAACGGTTGGCTCCGGCCAGCACCACCAAAATAGCCACCGCACTGGTGGCTTTGCAGAGAGGGCAACTGGAGGATCAGGTGACAGTCCACGAATCGGCCCTCATCGAAGGGGCACGGATGGGGCTTTCGCCTGGCCAGGTTGTCACCCTGGAAGAACTCCTCTACGGCCTGCTGCTACGCTCAGGCAACGACGCGGCTATGGCTATCGCCCAACACATCGGCGGCTCGGTGGACGGCTTCGTGGAGATGATGAACCAGGAGGCGAAGGAGCTGGGGCTCACCGATACCCACTTCGCCAACCCGCACGGCCTTGACGCTCCCGACCACTACTCCAGCGCCTACGACCTGATGGTGCTCGCCCGCCAAGCTCTGGCGAACCCCACTTTCGCCGAGATCGTCAGCACCCAGCAGTACACCTTCCGTGGGCGCCGCCTGAGCAATCGCAACGAGCTACTGGGGAACTACCCCGGCGCCGACGGGGTCAAGACGGGCACGACCCCCGGGGCGGGAGAGTGCCTGGTAGCCTCGGCCACCCGCGAAGGGCATCAGGTCCTGGTCGTAGTCCTGGGCAGCGAGGACCGCTACGGGGACGCTTCAATTCTCCTCGACTACTACTTTGACCACTATGCCTGGTACCCTCTGGAGATAGGCTCTGGCCCCTTGAACCGTTTCCAGGACAGCCAGGGCGTCTGGCACACCTTTGGCCTGCAAGACAAGGCCGAGGTTTTCCTGCCCCGCTGGCAGGGGGCGCTCCTGCGTTGCTTCCGAGAGGTCAACGGGGAAGGCGCCGTGGGGACATCAGAGCCGGTGGGGACGGCCTTTTTCTACGCGGGCCCCTGGCCACAGGCCCAGTTGCCCCTCTATATCAGGGACTAGTCTCGAGGGTAGCTCTGCACTCAATCGTGGTTGGGCAGGCTGCCCCACTCCGAGGGCGCAGGAGAGGAAAAATTTACGGTTTTTTGGGCGGCGAAGCCGCCGCC
>JAOZOT010000321.1 GCA_029933115.1 Anaerolineae bacterium
GCTTCAGCGGGCTTGAGTTGCTCAGCCCTGAGCTTTAGCTCGGGGGCCGGGCTTTACGGGGAGCTGTAAAGTTACCGACAGTTCTGGGATATACCCACACCAGAACGCTCCCTTGACATTTTGCCCTAAAAAGTGGTATTATATAGTGAGGGAAAAAGGCCCTGTCAACTATCTTATCTAGGCCGATCACGGAGGTAAACCAATGCGACGTGGCAGAGTTCTCATTATATTAGGAGTCATTCTCGGTCTGGTTGCGGCCGGAGGCGTCCTTTTCCTCATGTCGCAGCAGGCTCCAGCACCACCACCGGCCGAGGTAGGGCCGGAGGTGGGAGTGCCCATGACCCAGGTGATAGTAGCTTTGCAGAACATCCCCAGAGGGGAGGAAATCACGCCCGAATTGGTGGGTACCAGGGATTGGCCTAGCAACAATGTGCCCCCTGACGTCATCGCCGACGAGGCCGAGTTGATCGGGAAGGTGGCCAAAACCGAGATCTTCCAGGGTCAACCTATTGTGCGCTCCATGCTGACCGAAATAATACAAGGTTCGGAACTGGCCTTTGCCATTCCTCAGGGCAAGGTGGCGGTGGCTTTCCCCATCACCCGTCTTTCCAGCGTCGGCTATGGCATCCAGGCCGGTGACCACGTAGACGTGTTGCTCTCAGCCCGCTTTATTGACCGGGACGAGGAGAAGCAGAACGCCAGAGATAGCCTTGAATTCCGACTGGAGATGATGACAAAGTTTGCCAACGCCGGCATAGAGAGCACTACTATGGAAATGCCCACCTTTAAAACCCAGGCCCGCCCGGTCACCCAGTTGATCGTGCGCAACGCCGGCGTTCTGAAGGTAGAAACCGGGGCACTCCCCACTCCTACCCCGGCGGCGGAAGGAGGGGAGGGGGGAGCGGGAGGAGAGGAAGCGGGGGCTCCTCCACCGGCGCCCCCACCACCCGACATGATTATCCTGGTGGTTGATCCACAGGATGCTCTGGTGCTGAAATTTGCCCGCGAAAACAACTTTATCCTGGATCTGGCGCTTCGGGCCGCCGGGGACGAGGCTCCCATTGACACCGAAGCTGTCACCTTGGAATACATGATCAGGCGTTTCAATATCAGCCTACCACCGAAACTGCAATACTATCTCGACACCGTCCCGCCGGTGGAAGAGGAGATGCCCGAAAAGCCTGAATTCCCGCAGAAAACGAGTGTGGAAACCGAAGCTGTGGAGTTCATCCCTCTAACAGAGGAGGAGGCATATTAGTTTGGGAAGAAAGGAGTGATGTCTCTGAGACAGGCCCATTTTCCGCATTAGCTACAAACTGGCCGTACTATGTTCTTTAATACGTATAGCTCTTCTATTTTCACTTAATCGGATGTAGCTGCTTGCCTTGCTCGGCCTAGACGTTCGCGTCGTGCTCGTAGTGGGCGTGCTTCAGCGCCTCAGAGTGCGTACTGCGCTTACGTGCAGACTTGTCGCTTCTGACTACATAAACGGTTAAAATGCGGTAAATGGGAGGAAAGATTCTCTATGGCTGAAAATGCTGAAGAGAAAATCCGGGTGCTGATCGTAGATGACATCCCGGAGACGAGGGAGAATCTGCGCAAGCTTCTCTACTTCGAGAGCGACATCGAAGTCGTTGGGGCGGCCATCAGTGGCGAAGAAGGCATCCAGATGGCCAAGGAGCTTCAGCCTCACATTGTCCTGATGGATATCAACATGCCTGGCATTGATGGCATCACGGCCAGTGAGGCCATCTCCCAGGAGGTGCCCACCGCCCAGGTAATCATGATGTCGGTGCAGGGGGAGGCCGATTACCTGCGGCGTTCTATGCTGGCTGGAGCGAGGGAATTCCTGATCAAGCCTTTCTCCAGCGACGAATTGGTTTCCAGTATCCGCCGCGTCTACGAACTGGGTGCTGCTCAACGAGCCCGCTATCAAGCTCCTGTGCCGCCGGTCTCAATGACTGCGCAGAGACAACCTCCTCCTCCAGAAGACCTGGGGAAGGTCATTTCTGTCTTCAGCCCCAAGGGGGGGACCGGATGCAGCACCATTGCCACCAATCTGGCTATCGCTCTACAAATGGAAACAGACGCCAAGGTGATCCTGGTAGACGGTAGCCTTCAATTTGGTGATGTGGCTGTATTGTTGAACCTGAAGCCCGTCCGCACCATTGCCGATCTGGTGCCGCACATGGATGAACTCGACGAGGAGTTGATCAACAGTGTCGTCGTCCCTCACCCTTCGGGCATCAAAACCTTGCTGGCTCCACCCCGCCCAGAGATGGCCGATTTGATTGTCCCCGATCACATGAAGAAGATCCTGGAAGAGTTGAAAAAGCTTTATGATTGCATTGTTGTGGACACCTGGACCTCTCTTCATGACTTGATGTTGACTATATTAGATGTCTCAGATCGCATCGTCTTGATTACGACGCCTGATATTCCGTCCATCAAGAACACCAAGCTTTTCTTTGAAGTGACCGAAGCTCTGGGTTATCCGCCGGAAAAGGTATTCTTGACCGTAAACAAGATTGATCGTCGGAGCAGCATTCGGGCAGAAGATATCGAGACCGGTATCAAACATCCGGTTGCTGCTACTCTCGCCCTGGATGGGCAAGTGGCAACGCTTGCAGCCAATCAAGGTGCGCCTTTAGTCCTCAGCGCAGCGAACAGCCCCCTCGCGCAGGGTATGGTCAAACTGGCGCACCAATTGCTGGAAACTTTGGTCAAAGAAGAAGCAACCGAAACAGCGGGGGCATCGGCCAGAGAGAAGCCCCTTCATCGCCTGCGCTTTGCCAGGTAATGGGGACGTACTTGTTTATCGCCTCTGGCCGGCGATTGAAATCGCACTCGAAAGAGCGCCTGGAGCGCCGGCCGTCTGCCTGCGTGGACGGTGCTGCCTCGCCTGCGCAGGCGGGCGAGCGTCGCACAGCGCCCAAGCCGCAGTTTCAATCCGGCGGCCGGGCCGATCCTTGTAAGCCTGTCTAACCGCAGTTCAAAAGCTACCCCGAATTGAGAGGTGAAATAGAGATGTCGTTACTGAAGCGAATAGAAAGAAGCCAACAACCCGTTGCTGCACCTTCCAGACTCCAAGAATTGCGTGTCAGGAGATCCGTTGTCGCGCCGGCTCGTGATGCCTACATGGATCTCAAAAATCGCATCCAGGACAGGCTTATAGCCGAGCTTGATCCCACGATGGACATCAGCCGCACCGATGAGGTGAGGCGCACCATCGAGGAAATGTACGACACCATCCTGGCTCAGGAGAGCATCATTCTCAGCCGGTCTGAGCGTCAGCGGCTCTTTGAACAAATCGTGGCCGAGATACTGGGGTTCGGCCCTATTGAGCCTCTGCTGGCCGATGAGACCATCACCGAGATCATGGTCAACGGGCCCAAGAACATCTACGTTGAGCGCAAAGGCAAGCTGGAGAAGGTCAATATGTCTTTTGAGAGTGACGAGCACCTCATGCGCATCATTGATCGCATCGTCGCCCCTCTGGGCCGACGCATTGACGAGAGCTCGCCTTACGTTGACGCCAGGTTGCCCGATGGCTCCCGCGTTAACGCCATCATCCCGCCGCTCTCCCTGATAGGCCCGGTATTGACCATCCGCAAGTTCTCCAAGACGCCTCTCACAGTGGATGACTTGATCGAGTTTGGCACCATCACCCCAGAAGCTATCGAGTTCCTCAAGGCCTGCGTCATCGCCCGGCTTAATATCGTGGTCTCTGGGGGCACGGGTTCGGGCAAGACTACTTTTTTGAACATCCTTTCAGGCTTTATCCCCGACGATGAGCGCATTATCACCGTTGAGAACGCGGCCGAACTGCAACTCCGTCAGGAGCACGTGGTCACTCTGGAGTCGCGCCCGCCTAACATCGAAGGCAAGGGCGAGGTCTCTATCCGCGATTTGGTCATCAACTGTCTGCGTATGCGCCCCGACCGTATCGTCGTTGGTGAGTGCCGGGGTGGAGAAGCCCTGGACATGCTCCAGGCCATGAACACCGGCCACGATGGCTCTCTGACCACTGCTCACTCCAACAGCCCCCGTGACACCCTGGCTCGCCTGGAGACCATGTGTATGATGGCCGGTATGGACCTGCCCTTGCGCGCCATCCGTGAGCAGGTCGCTTCAGCTATTGACCTGATTGTGCACCAGGAGCGCATGAAGGACGGCTCAAGAAAGGTGGTCAATATCACCGAGGTGCAGGGCATGGAGGGAGACGTCATTGTCATGTCCGACATCTTTGTCTTCGAGCAGACAGGCATTGAAGCGGGCAAAGTCATCGGACGCCTCCGCCCTACCGGTATCAGACCCAAGTTCATCGAACGCATTGAAGCAGCCAATATCCATCTGCCACCCAGCATATTCGGCGTTGGGGAGCGGTTCTATTAAGAGCGTGTCTGAAAATTCAGGGGGCCGGTGCTCGTAGTAGCGACTTCAGTCGCTTTCCGTCCGGTAATACCGGCGATTAACGACAAAAGTCGTCACTACAAGCATTTTTCAGACACCTGAGAGCCTTTCATAATTCGCGGGGGTTCACCCTCCCGCAGGCTGAGGCGGTATCCCCGCTAAGGCTATGCCCGTGAGGTGGCTTTCAGTCTGCTGCCAAAGTGAATTTCAAGCCT
>JAOZOT010000832.1 GCA_029933115.1 Anaerolineae bacterium
GGGAGATTCGCTTCGACGTTTTCACCATGGTCACGGTCAGCATCGGGGTGTTCCTCTTCCTGTCCACCATGATCGTCGGCCCACTGCTGACGGGCAAACGCTTATGGTGCATCTACCTCTGTCCGCTGGGCTCGGCCACCTCCCTCATCGCCTGGCTGCGGGCCAAGCTGAAATGGCAGCCCACGGCGGCGCGCATTGACGCGGCCAAGTGCCGGGAGTGCCTGTCCTGCGTGCAGGCCTGCGAGTTCAACCTCATCTCGCCCCAGGCCATCGGCCAAAACGTGCCGGAGGGGAGGGACGTGCTCGTGGGCAGCGAGTGCACCGCCTGCGCCGATTGCCTGGCGACCTGCTCCCAGGGAGCCATCGAGTTGATAGGCTACGGTGATGGTCGGGTCAGAACCCTGCCCTACGTCAGGCAGGTGGCCTTTGTCCTGTTGCTGGCCTTTTTCGTTTTCTACACTGTCTTCTTGCTGAAAACCTACGTACCTTTGTTCGGAGCTAGATAGATGATATGGCAGGGGTTCTTGTTGGGTCTTTCCACGGGGGTTTTCTGCCTGGGCTACTGTGCCCCGGTTTTGGTGCCCTACGTGCTGGCCGAGGCCCGTCCTCGGTTGAGGATGAGCCTGGTCCTGGTCGGCCAATTCCTGCTGGGGCGACTGGCCGCTTATGCCCTCTTCGGCCTGGCGGCCGGCTATTTGGGGGTGTGGGTGGGGAGCAGCCTGCCCCGCTGGGTGATCGCGCTCTCACTGGTGGTGCTTTCGTTGCTGCTCGTTCTCTACGCCCTGGCCCAGAGCCTGCCTCGCCCTGGCCTGTGCCGCTTTGTAAGGGGACACAGCGCCCGGATGCCACCGGTCCTTGGCTTCCTGACCGGCATTAACCCCTGTCCGCCCTTCTTGTTGGCTGTAGCCCGCGTCTTCGAGGGCGCCGATCCGCTGGGCGGGGTTCTCTTGTTCGTCGCCTTCTTTGCGGGCACCAGCCTCTACATGCTCCCTCTGGCCTTCGTCGGCCTCCTTTCGCGGTACGAGCAGATCAGAGAGGTGGCCCGCCTGACGGCTATCATAGTGGGGGTGGTCTTTTTGCTGATGGGGATCAGCTATTTGTGGCCGTAATACGTGACACTGGGGGCGAACCAGGCATTGCCGTTTGACCGGGCGTGTGGTATAATATCGTAAAGAATAACC
>JAOZOT010000322.1 GCA_029933115.1 Anaerolineae bacterium
CTCGGCGGAGCGAATTTCCTCGATGAGTTTGACCGCCAATGGGCGCAAGGGAGGTCTGCGCAAAGTGTCGCCTATTTCCACCAGTATGACATCTGTAGTGACTCTCAGCGCTTTCTTGAGTCTAGCATACGTTTCTTTTGCTTGCAGGTGAAAGTCATCGCGGGGAGAGACCAGGGCTATCCACCCGGCTGTATCAATGAAGACTTCTGTTGCCGCTCCCATTCTTGCCATCCATCTCCGTGAGCGTAGTCATCATGCCTGACCGAGAGATCAGGGGGTATCTCATTCCAGGGCAGATCTGGAAGCCACTCCTCCACCCTCAAAAAGGGGTCCGCTTCCCAGTCGGGTTCTTGCTCCACGACTTCAGCGATGATGACCACAACCGGCGTGCCATCGGGCCAGGGCGTCTCTTCCTGGAGGATCACCACGTTGCCCTTAACTATCCCTTTGTAGCTTGCAGATGTCACTACGGTTTCCTCTTTAGCTGCTCTCCTACTCATTGCCGCTCAATCTCCGATCACAGGCCGGCATCGTTCCCTCGGCAGATAGGCCCTCACTTTCTCACCCTTCTCGAAACGCTGCCTGCCGTCGGTCTGCACCCGAATCTCCAGCCTGTCGCCCAGGGTGATGCGATAATCAATTTTATCGCCCAGGTAGGTCAGCTTGTCCACTACCCCCTCAAAGACGTTTTCGCCCCCTTCATGGCCGGCCGGGAACAGTTGGACATCGTTGGGGCGGATGAAGACCAGGAGGCTCTGTCCTTTTTCCACATCCGATAAGCCGGGCACAACCAACTCCAGGCCGTCAACGGTCATGACAATGCGTTCATTTTCAACAGAAACGACGGTGCCCTCAATGAAATCCGAGAGCCCGATAAAGTCGGCCACGAACCGGGATTGAGGATACTCGTAGATGTCTTCGGGAGTGCCCACTTGTACCAGGCGTCCGGCGTTCATGATGGCCACCCGGTCGGAGAGGGCCAGGGCTTCTTCCTGGTCGTGGGTAACGTAGATGGCGGTGATGTTCAGCCGGCTGACCAACTCTCTGATTTCAAAGCGCATCTCCTCGCGCAGTTTGGCGTCCAAGTTGGAAAGAGGCTCGTCCAGCAGCAGGACCTTGGGGCGGTAGACCAGAGCCCGGGCCAAGCCCACCCGCTGTTGTTGCCCACCGGAGAGTTGACGGGGGTAGTGTTTTTCGTAGCCTTCCATGCGGATCAGCCTGAGGGCATCCATTACCATCTCCCGCCGTTTCTTTTTATCCAGATTGCGGATCATCAGAGGGAACTCGACGTTCTCGAAAACGGTCATGTGTGGAAAAAGGGCAAAGTTCTGGAAGACCATGCCCAACTCTCGCTTGTGGGTGGGCACATCGGTCACGTCTTCTCCGTCAATGAAAACCCGCCCTTCGTCAGGAGTATTGTGGCCGGTGATGCAACGCAGGGCGGTGGTTTTGCCACAGCCCGAAGGCCCCAGCAGGGTCATCAACTCGCCGCGCAGGATTCCTAGATTGATGTGGTCGTTGGCTACGATATTGCCGTAGCGCTTGGTCACGTTGCGCAATTCAATCATGTAATCGGTCATACTCTGCTCTCCTGTCGAGGTGTTCAGATCGCGAAAGGTTCAAAGCTCACGAGGGCCATTTGCGCCTTTCGCGGCTTTGTGCTTTGTGGTTCAATCAGCCTGAGACTTCGGATGGTTGTAGTTTTAAGCTTCAGCACGGGCGAACTGGGCCAATCGCTCTGGGCCGATGGCTGCACGGAGAAAGCGCGAAACATTCAGGATCTCTACGCCAAGCAGTTGTCCTTCCCGGTCTAACTCCACATTAATCCCTTCTGCCACCTCCACAAATCTCTCTTCCTCTCCATCTCGCACCAAGAAATAGAGTGTGTCGCTTTGTGGGTCGTAATGAACTGTTGGTCTATTCATGGGTCCACCTCCCTGTGAGCACCCGCTTGCGGATCTGATGGCTTTCGATAGGATGGATGGTCACAATCTCCACACGGTCAGGAAATTCGTCATAGGCGATCATCATCTTTCTGCGGCGACGATGATAGGTCACAGTCATCACAGCGATGTGGCGAAACGTGGCATGATTGTAATATCGTTCCTTTGCCTCACGATAGATGCGTTTGGGCATCTCCTCAGAGATTCGTCTTGCTCGCAAACGAAGTTTGAGGTGGTCGGTGTAGACAACACGCACGCCTAAACTCCCTTGAACCCACCCACCAGCTTCTCCGGCGCCACCTGACGCTGAATCATGAACAATACGAACAGCGAGGGGATGACTAGGATCACGGCCATGGCGCTGGTCACCTCCAGATACCCTTCACCGACGGCTAGATAGGTGCGAACCGGCAAGGTCTTGGTGTGGACGCCATAAGTCAGCAGGGTCAGGGTCAACTCGTTGTACGAAGTAGTGAAGGTAAAAATGACGGAAGACAGAATGCCAGGCAAGACCATGGGCAAGATGACGTGGAAGAAGGTGCGCACTGCGTTGGCTCCACACACGCTGGCTGCCTCCAGCACCCGCTCGTCCAGCCCCTCGAAGGTAGACGAGAGGACCAGGATGGCGTAGGGGGCGCAAATAGCGGTGTGGGCCAGAGCCACTCCAAAATGGGTGTCCACCAGGTGCAGTCGGTAAAAAATACGCGCTACCCCCAAAGCATAAGCGATAGGCGGGATCATACGCGGCAGCAAGATCACCGACATCAACACCTCCTTGCCGGGGACATTACGCCGCCCAAAGGCCCATCCGGTGGGTATAGCAATCAAGGTGCTCATGGTGACCGCCAAAGCAGCGATGATCAGGGTGTTTTTGGTGATCTCCGGCACCTGGCCAATTTCCCAGGCCCATTTGTACCAGTCCAGGGTCAAAGTGGGCGGAAGCCAGGCTTTGCCGAACCAATCCTTGCCCACCGAACGCAGTAATGTAATGGTAAACGGGGCATAGATAAAAAGCGCGAAACACAACAAAAAGGTAATGATCAACAACTTGCGGGCATTCAAAATAGATTGCACATACTGGCGCAGCAGGTTCATGCCATCGGCCTCCGTAACACTCTCATATATATGGACAGGAAAGTCACTTGCAAGATGGCCATGACTACCGACATGGCCGAGCCCATAGACCAACGAGCCGGGGTGAAAGACTCGATCTGAGTGTAGATGGCTACCGACAGGGGGCGATAGTTGCCGCCGGTGACCAAGGGGATGCTGAACGAGCCAAAGGCGGCCATGAATGTCAGCACCGAGCCGGCCAGGATGCCCGGCGCAATCAGGGGCAAGACAACATGGCGTAGCACCTGCCAGTCGTTGGCCCCGGCCACCGAAGCTGCCTCCTCGATGCTGCGGTCCAGCCCCTCCAGAGTGGCCAGGGTGGTCAATGCGGTGTAGGGGAAATAATGCCAGAGGTAGAACAGGATCAGGCCAGGCACAGTGTAATTGATATTCAGCTTGGGTAGATGCAGGACCTGGGTGACAAAAAGGTTGAGCCAGCCACGACTGCCGTAAAAGACCAGCAGGCCCAGGGCGCCCACCAGGCCGGGCACAGTGATGGGGATGAGGACGGTCAGTCGGAAGAAACGGTGCCCCCATGGCTTCTCCCGCAAGATGAGAGTTAGGGGCACGCTGAGGACAATGGACAGCAGGGTGGAAGAAATGGCCAACACAAAGGTCAGGACGATGACCTGCCGCGTGCCGGGCTTGCTCAGGAACTCGATGTAGTTGGCCAGGGTCCAGCCTACCTCTTGGCCTTCGGGGCGCAGGCTGCGCACCACGGTGACCATCATCGGATAGAAAAACAGGCCCAGGAAACCGGCAAACCCTGGGCTCAGCATCAGCAAAGTCAGTATACTTTGTCGCTGTCGGCGGAGGAAATCACTCATTCTGCCCCCTTCGCTGTCTACTCATCACTCTGCGCGGGCCAGCGCGGTCAGTTTAAGGAGGCGGGCAGGATAACCACAACCCGCCCGCCTCCCCGTCGGGATTCACTTCAAACCGGCCTACTTGGGTACCAGCAAGTCCACGCCCTGCTCCTTGATCAGTTTTTTCACGTCCTTGTTGACGATGCGGAGGCGGGCCGGCTCCATGTTCTCCCAAGCCGGGATGGTATCCCACACCTCGTCCGGGATCTTGTCCCAGATATCGGTGCCGGTGTACTGCCACATGGTGGTGATAAGCTGAATCTGCTGTTCGTCGCTCAGCAAGTAGTTGATCAGGCGGTAAGCCTGGGCCTTGTACTCATCGGGGATGTCCGTGGGTACGATCAGATAGCCGTCAGAGCCGGCGGCCATGCCCTCGGACAGGAAGCCGGATTTGATGGTCGGAGGCATGGTGCCCTGGCTGCGCGACCACAGCGAATAGTCCATGGCGTAGAAGCTGATCCAGGTGTCACCGGCGTTGAAATCCTCGAACATGTTGGGTGGCTCGGCCGGCAGAGGCAGCTTGGCGTAAGTGTAGAAATCCACCAGCTTGGCCCAAGCGTCCTGCCATTCCTGAGTCTTCTGTAGTTCCTCCAGTGGGATGGGATTGCCCTCATCGTCGGTCATCTTGACGAAGGCGTTGAGGAAACTGTAAGGGATACGGTAGGACGAGCCAGACTTGGCATCAGGGCGGACGATGCCGA
>JAOZOT010000323.1 GCA_029933115.1 Anaerolineae bacterium
AATAACTTGTCAAAGGTTGTAATTTGGGCGGCAGAGTCTTGTGATGAAGCCATAGAGCACCTCCTGGTGATGAAAGATGCTCAATAACTTACCACAAAACTCGCTCTTCGCCAAACTCAACCAGATGACAGTCGTTTATCCGGACAGTATTGGTTCATAGACGCTGTCAGGAGCAAAGAATGTTATCCCCCCGCTTCATCAGAGCCACGCTCGGACTTTTGCTCATCACCTTGTGGCTGGGCGTCCAGTTCTCCGGGGCGTTTTTTGCCTCTGCCGCCTGGTCTGGTGATGGACCGAAGCGGCCGGGAGCCCCAGCCAGTTCGCCACCCGCCGGTGACGAGTTCGTGCCCGGCGAGGTATTGGTCAAGTTCAAGAGCGGTGCCCCCAAAGCCAACGTGCAAGCGGCCCTCGCGACCCAGGACGCCCGCCCCGTAGGTGAGGTATCAGCCCTGGGTGTCCAGCGCCTGAAAGTGCCCGAGGGCCAGGAACTGGCTACCATCGCCGCCCTGCAACGTCACCCTCTGGTAGAGTACGCCGAACCAAACTATATCATCCGCGCCGTCCTGACCCCAAACGATACCTACTTCCCGGCCCAGTGGGGCCTGACCAAAATCGGCGCACCCCAGGCCTGGGACATCACCACCGGCAGCAACAGCCTCATCATCGCCATCGTTGATTCGGGCATTGACCTCGACCACCCGGACCTGAGCGGCAAGATCATCCTGGGCTATGATTATGTCAACGGGGACTGGGATCCGGATGATGACTATGGTCACGGTACCCATGTAGCCGGCATCGCTGCCGCCTGGACAAACAATGGACAAGGTGTGGCCGGGGTCTCCTGGGGAGCACAGCTCATGGCCCTCAAGGTGCTGAACGCCGGAGGAACGGGGACCTACGCCAACGTGGCCAGCGCCGTGACCTACGCTGCCGACAACGGAGCCAAAATCATCAACCTGAGCCTGGGGGGAGACTATGACTCTTCGACCCTGCGCAACGCGGTGAGCTACGCCCACAATAAGGGCTGCGTGATTGTGGCCGCCACGGGGAACAACAACGGCCCGGTGTTGTATCCGGCCAAATATGCAGAGGCCCTGGCCGTGGCCGCCACCGACAGCGCCGACCAGCGAGCCTGGTTCTCCAACTATGGCCCCGAAGTAGACGTGGCTGCGCCGGGCGTCGGCATCTACAGCACCTACCTTGGCGGTGGCTACACCTATATGAACGGCACCTCAATGGCCACCCCCCACGTGGCGGGCCTGGCCGCGCTGGTCTGGTCCGCCTGCCCCAACTACACCAATTCCCAGGTTGAGAACCAGATTGAGAGCACGGCCGTAGACCAGGGAGCAGCCGGCTGGGATCAATATTACGGCCACGGGCGGATTGACGCCCAGGCCGCCCTCCTCTGCGCACCCAATCTGGGAGCCAGCCCGCAGAGCGTTGCTTTTCTGGCCGACGCCAACACGGACCCCATACCCTCCTCTCAAACCGTGAGCGTGCTCAACACCGGCTGTGAGGTCATCACCTGGACGGCGGCCATCTCGCCTTCCACTGCGACCTGGTTAACCGCTGCTCCCCTTTCCGGCACGGCAACTGTAACCTCACCTGGGAGCATCTCCCTTTCAGCCAGCAAGAGCGGCCTGAGCTACGGCACCTACAATGCCCAGGTCGTCATCACCACCACTCAAACGCCCGTCCGGGGTAATCCTCAGACGGTGGAGGCGAAACTCGTCTACGTGGAGAAGCTTTACAAGATCATCCTGTTCCCCATCCTCAAGAACTACAGTTGGTAAACCCATGCCTGCCGACTTTTTCTCCAAAGTGGTGGCCGTCATGCTCAGCAGTTGGAGGCTCATCGGCCAACTGTGGTACTACCTGGCCGTGGGCATCCTGCTGGCCGCCTGGCTGGATCAGGCCGTCCCCTCCCACAAATTACAGCAACTCTTGGGCCTGCGTAGCAGGTCGGGGGGTGTCCCCCCCATGCCCCCTTCCGGTGCGGGGCGCTGGCCCACCGGCTCTGCTCTCAGGAGGGGCAAAGCGAGTCTGAGGGAGTACCCCTCAAGCTCGCCGGGCCCCGCTGCGCAAGCCCTCTTTAGCAGAAAAGGGGCCGATGTCGCGCTGGCCGCCCTGGTGGGGGCCGCCTCCCCTCTCTGCACCTACGGCACGGTGCCCGTCCTGGTCCAACTGCTCCGACACGGAATGCCACCTGCCCCACTCCTCACCTTTCTGGTGGCCTCGTCTCTGATGAACCCTCAGTTGTTCGTCCTCATGCTGGGTGGTCTGGGCCCGCAGATGGCCCTGGCCCAACTCTTGAGCGTGGTCAGCCTGAGCCTGGCCGTCGGCATCATAGCCGGCCATTGGCACCCCCTGACCCTGCTCAACCGGCGCACCCTCGCCACCGACCCCGGCCTTGACAAATGTGAGATGGCTGCCACAGACAACTCTTTCTCCTGGTCGAGATTCTTTTCTCAGGTGGTGGACCTGACCGAGTCGGTGGGCCTGTACTTTGTGCTGGGGATCATCATCGCGGCGGCCATCGAGGTCTTTGTGCCCTCGGCCTGGGTGGTCAAGCTCCTGGGTGAGGAACACTGGTACTCGGTGCTCGTCGCCGGTGCTCTGGGGGTGCCCTTTTACGCCTGTGGCGGCGGAGCCATCCCCTGGATCAAAGTCCTGCTGGATGAGGGCATGAGCCGCGGGGCAGCCCTGGCTTTTTTCCTGGCCGGGCCGGCCACCCGCGTCACCGCTCTGGCCGCCCTGGCCACAGTCCTGAGCCGCCGGGCTCTGCTGCTCTACCTGGCCTTTGTGCTGCTCGGCGCAGTGGGATTGGGATGCCTTTTCAACGTCCTCGTTTGACAAAGGGGGGCGAGTGATGTAGACTAGAGGAAAAAAAGAAGGTGAGGACTAGCTGTGGAAGAGAAACTGCGAGAGTTAAAAACCCGTCTGGGAGAGATAAAGGACCTCGAAGCGGCGGCGAATCTCCTGGAATGGGACCAGATGACCTACATGCCCCCGGGAGGCGCCGCTGCCCGGGCCGAGCAGTTGGCGACCCTGCGGAAAATAGCTCACAACCTCTTCGTCAGCGACGAAATCGGTCGCCTGCTCGAAGAGCTCCAGGCCGAGGTCGCAGACCTCGATTACGACTCGGACGAGGCCAGCCTGGTGCGCGTCACGGCCCGCGACTACGAAAAGGAGCGGAAAATCCCGGCCTCACTCGTGGCCGAAATGGCCAAGGCAACCGCTCTGGCCCACGAAGCCTGGGTTCGGGCCCGGGCCGAAGCCAACTACCCCCACTTTCAACCCCACCTCCAGAAGATTGTGGACCTCAACATCCAGATGGCTGAAGCATTGGGCTATGAAGACTGCCTGTACGATGCCCTGCTGGACCTGTTTGAGCCAGAGATGAAGACAGCTCAAGTGGCTCAGGTTTTCGACGACTTGAAAGCACAACTGGTGCCTCTGGTGAAGGCCATTGCCGAGAGGAAAGACGCTGTTGACGACGCCGTTCTCTACCGTGACTACGAGGAGGAGAAGCAATGGGCCTTTGGTCAAGAAGTGTTGCGCCGGATGGGGTTCGACTTTGAGCGCGGCCGACAAGACAAGTCGGTTCACCCTTTCACCATCGCCTTTTCTCCCAACGACGTGCGACTCACCACCCGGGTCTATCGCCGTCAATTCAGAACCGCCCTTTTCGGCTCGATCCACGAGGGTGGGCACGCCCTGTACGACCAGGGCCTCAGCCTGGCCCTGGAGCGCACCCCCCTGTGCGACGGCGCTTCGACGGGGATTCACGAATCGCAGTCCCGCTTGTGGGAGAACGTAGTGGGGCGCAGCCGGAGCTTCTGGACCTTCTACTTCCCCCGCCTCAAAGAACTTTTCCCGGCACAACTCGAGGGGGTGGACTCGGAGACATTTTACAAGGCCATCAACAAGGTCCAACCCAGCATGATCCGCGTCGAAGCCGACGAGGTGACCTACAACCTGCACATCTTCCTGCGCTTCGAGATCGAGAAAGACATGCTGGAAGGGAAGGTCAAACTGTCTGACCTGCCCGAGGCCTGGAACGCAAAGATGAAAGCTTATCTAGGCATCGTCCCGGCCAACGACGCCGAGGGCGTGTTGCAGGACGTGCACTGGTCTATGGGCACCATTGGGTACTTCCCCACCTACGCCTTGGGCAACCTGCTGGCGGTGCAGTTCTACAAGCAAGCCCTGGCCGAGATGCCCGAGATCCCGGCCCAAATCGAGCGAGGCGAGTTTGCCCCGCTCCGCACCTGGCTCAAAGAGCGCATCCACGTCCACGGCAAAAAGTTCACCCCGGCCGAACTGGTCAGGCGGGTGACCGGATCCGAACTGAGCGCCCGACCCTTCGTGGAATACATCAAGGCCAAGTACGGCGAGATCTACGGGCTGTAGTGCACGTGGGTAAATCTTTCCCCAGTTTGCGGGAACTCGCCGGGTTCCTACGCTCACCAGGGATCGCCAGATCCCGGCTTTACACGGCGAAAATTGGCCCCGAAACGGTAGAAACGACACTTCAGGCGGGGATCTGACGATCCCCTTTGAGCAAATAACTGCCTAAGTACAGGCGTGCGTAAATTCGCACCGGGTTTTCGCCCCC
>JAOZOT010000324.1:0-2393 GCA_029933115.1 Anaerolineae bacterium
ACGCCAATGGTCCTGAGCAAAATCAAGAGGTCCAGATAAAGCGATTGATGTTTGATGTAGTAGAGGTCATACTGTAGCTTGACCAGAGCATCTTCCACTGAACTGCCGTAAGGATAGTTGACCTGAGCCCACCCTGTCAGGCCAGGGCGGACAACCAGACGAGAGCGGTAGAAGGGGATGCGTTTCTGTAGCTCGGCCACGAACTCGGGGCGCTCAGGGCGCGGACCCACGAGGCTCATTTCCCCCCTGAGCACGTTCAGGAACTGGGGAAGCTCGTCCAGTCTGGTGCGACGGAGGAAACGCCCTACTCGAGTGACCCGCTCATCGTTCTCATTTGCCCACCTCGGTTGCCCATTCTGCTCAGCATCGGGGACCATTGACCGTAGCTTGATCAACTGGAAAGTCTGGCCGGCCCGGCCTACCCTCTCCTGAGAGTAGAAGATGGGGCCGGGGGATTCCAGATAGATGGCCAGAGCCACAAAGGGCAACACCACCAGCAGAAAAGCAAGTCCGAAGATGGAAACGATTACGTCTATCAGGCGCTTGAGGAATATGAACAAGCTGAGGGTGGCCACTCCATTGAGAGGCAGCACGACGAACCAGTTGTCGCCCACATGTTCCACGGCCACCCGCCCCGTCATCTGCTCGTAGAGGATAGGCATGGGGGTGATTTGGATGCCGCGTTCGTTGCAATCCATGATGGCCTGAAACATGTCACCGCTCAGGTCCCTGGTGATAGACAGGACAATTTCGGAGACGTCCAGTTCCTCCGCCAGGACCACCAGATTGCTGTGGTTTCCCAAAACGGGGATACCCTCAATGGTCTGGTCCTGTTTATGAGGGTCATCGTCAATGAAACCGACGATTTCATAATCCACCGCGAGGTTGTCGTGGATGGCCTGGGCGATGGTTCGACCGGCCCAGCCAGCCCCGACGATCAGCGCTCTGCGCCGGAATTGAGGAGCAGTAAAAACTACGATGTAGAGCCAACGCCAGAGGGACAGAAGAGGGGTAGAAACCAATCCGTAGAAGCCAACGATGTGACGAGGCCAATAGGTGGGCAAAGTGCTGGGTTCAGCCAGGAAATACAAGGAGAAGTAGACGACGAGCATCTGGGCGGTGGTCTTGAACAAAGCAAAGACGCTGGATAGCACATCGGAAGCCACCTTTAGATTGTAGCAGTCGTTGACCGGAGCCAGGATGAAATATAGCGCCGTCAGGCCCAGGAACCAGTAGAAGCGAGAGAGAAGGAACTCCCAGGTGAAAGGCCAGCCCGAACGGCGGGCACCGAGCCATAGGGCAGCCAGGACGGCCGCGTTGACCAACACCCCGTCCACCAGGATCAGCAACGTTTTCCGTTCCGATATCTGGAGAGGCAATCGGGAAAGGCGCATGATGTCTTCTAGCGGTGAATCGGCCGTTGAAGTATGAGCCGGGCTAAACTGTACAGGAATCCCAAGCCCCAACTCAGATGCAGGCAGGCAAAGATCACAGGCAAGATGGGGAAGTAGCGCCAACCTTTGCGGGCAGCGATGGAAAAAGAAAAAGCCAGCGACAAGCTCAGATAGCTGGCTACCACCAGGGCGAACACCCAGGCGGCAAGGCTGCTGATAGCACTCAAAGCCCCGCTGAGCAATAGAACCAGGACAAACAGAGGCGGCACCAACTGCCGAGCCCTGACCGAGCGCGGGTGCTTCTGTAGCATCCGCACTTTCCAGAACCCGTATTGAAAGTATTGGCTCCAGAGTTTCGGCAAAGACGACCTGGTGTAGTAGTATGATTTTATGGCCGGGGTGAGGAAAATCTTGCCACCAGCCTTTCGCAGGCGGTAATTGAGGTCATAATCTTGATTGCGCACCAGGTTCTCATCGAAAAGCCCAATTTTATCGAAAATCTCCCGCCGATAAGCACCAAAGGCCAAGGTGTCAACGTATCGTTCCCGATGGGAATAGCGAAAGTGCGCATCGCCCACCCCGAAAGGCGAGGACATGGCCAGAGAGATAGCCTGCCCCCAGAAGCCCTCACCGATGTTCTGGATAGGTCCACCTACGCAGTCGGCTTCCCTGGCACTCAGATAATGCGCGCATTTGGAGAGGTAATCGGGAGCCAGAGTACAATGGGCCCCTATGATAGCCACGATGTCGCCCTTGGCCTTCCTGATGCCACAGTTAAAAGCAGCGGGAGCGATCTTTTTCTCATTGTCCAAGAGCCTGACATTAGCGTATCGTCCGGCAAACTCGGATACAATACTCCGTGAACTGTCAGTAGACATCCCGTCCACGACCAGGATTTCCACCTGCCCTCTGGGGTAATCCTGGTCAATTACAGACTGGAGGCAGCGGTCAATGTAGCCCTCTTCGTTGCGCATGGCTATGACCACGGTTATGGTGGGA
>JAOZOT010000324.1:2493-4613 GCA_029933115.1 Anaerolineae bacterium
CGTGCCGGCCCCACAGAGATTATGTCAACTGATACATCGACCAGTTCCTCCAAGCGAGCCACATAGGCCCGCGCCTGCGGTGGCAGGTCGTCGTAGGTCCGCGCCCCCTCGATCTCTTCGGTCCAGCCGTCCATCTCCTCGTATATAGGCCGACAGCGGGCCAAAGCCGCCCCCTGATAAGGGAGCTCTTTCAGCACCTGGCCATCGCACTCATAGCCCACACATATCTTCAGTTTGGGTAGGCCACTCAGGACATCGAGCTTGGTCAGGGCCAGGCCGGTCAGGCCGTTGACCCGCGCCGCGTAGCGCAGGATCACCCCGTCAAACCAGCCACAACGCCGCGGGCGGCCGGTAGTGGTGCCGTACTCGTGGCCCATCTCCCGCAGATGATCACCCACAGCATCGGTCAACTCCGTGGGGAAGGGGCCAGCCCCCACACGGGTAGTGTAGGCCTTACTCACCCCGATCACCCCGTCAATCTGGCGCGGTCCTATCCCCACTCCAATGCAGGCTCCGCCAGCCACCGGCGACGAGGAAGTGACAAAAGGATAGGTGCCGTGGTCAACGTCCAGCAGCGTGCCCTGGGCCCCCTCGAAGAGCACGTTCTGACCCTGAGCCAGGGCTTCGTGCACCAGCAGGGAGGCGTCAACGATATAAGGCCGCAACCGCTCGGCGCAGGCCCTGTATTCCGCCAGGATAGGCTCCATCTCCAAAGGCTCCTTGCCGTAGACCGCCGTCAAAAGAGCATTCTTCTGCTCCAGAGCCCGGCTCAGCTTCTCCTCAAAGATGGCCATATCCAGAAGGTCCTGCACCCGCAGGCCGTAGCGCGCCACCTTGTCGGTGTAGGCCGGCCCAATGCCCCGACGAGTGGTGCCCAGGGATTCGCCTCCCCGCCCCTCCTCCTCGATCTCGTCCAGCATCAGATGATAGGGCATCACCAGATGGGCGTTGGCACTGATGCGCAAGCCCGAAGTGTCCAGGCCATTGGCCTCCAGTTCGTCCATCTCTGCTACCAGAGCCCGGGGGTCCACCACCAAACCATTGCCGATGACGCAGAGGACCCCAGGCCGATGGATGCCAGAAGGGACCAGGTGTAATTTCAGCGTCCGCTGGCCGACGACCACAGTGTGGCCGGCGTTGTTCCCTCCCTGATAGCGGACCACCATCTGGGCCTGCTCGGCCAGCAAATCTGTCACTTTCCCTTTGCCTTCGTCACCCCACTGGGCTCCCACAATAACAATACCGGGCATAGTTTATCCCTCCCCTGTACTCGTTGCGCCTGCGCAGCAGGCTTTGTCGCGAGCCCTCGGCTGAGGGCTTGGGCCGGGCGGTCAGGGAGTGTGGGGTACCCCTCCACACTAAAAGACATAGACCGCGAAATCCTCGGCCAACTCCACCGGCCCACCGAATTCTTTTTCAGCCTCCCACCGCAGCAACCTCAAGTCGGCGTCAATGGGATAATGAATCAGCACCAGCTTTTTGGCCCCGCAACGCCCGGCCACAGCCCCCGCCTGAGCACCGGTCGAGTGGCCCGCATAATCGCCGGTGCTCTCGTGGATGAGGATGTCAGCCCCTTGCGCCAGGCGAGCAAAAGCGTCGCAGGGCTCAGTATCCGAGGAATACGCCATCACCCCACCTGTGGCCTTGGAAACTATCCGCAGACCAATAGAGGGCAAAGAGTGTTTCGTCGGGGTGGCCCTGATTTCGAATTCATCGGAGTCAACAACCAGGGCCCCCTCTGTCATCTCCACCTCGTGCCGCCTGACGGGGAAAGGGCCGGGCCATCTCTGCCATCCCAGCAGGTCCATTATGCCCCAAAGCACGCTCAGGCTCTCCCGCGTTCCAAAGATGTCGAAGGGAGTCCGGCGGCCGTACATCCGCAGCCCTAAAAGGAGTGAGGGCACGCCGTAGATGTGATCGGGATGATGGTGAGTGATGATGAGAGAGTTCAGCTTGTGAGGGTCAACTCCGGCTGCCCGCAGCCGGGCCAGTGGACTGCCCGCGCAATCAATCAAAAGGGCGCTTCTCCCTCCATCGAGCACCATATAAGCGTTCTCGTGGTCCATGTCGGGGACCGCGGCCGCCGAGCCAAGGATGGTCAGCTTTGCCACCGATGCTTC
>JAOZOT010000833.1 GCA_029933115.1 Anaerolineae bacterium
TATCGGGCCAAGAGGGCCCTGATTTCCTCTCTGGTCGGCACTTGGACCATGCCATTTGGCATACCCAGACGTTCTAGTGCTCTCTCCTTCAAGCGTGTGATGGCCGCCTGGCGCTCTTGTTCCCTCATCAACATCTCCTATGGGCCTGGGTTACAAATCCGGGCCGGGTGAGGTGGGGTTGCAATCTCCCTTCGTACTCAGCCACCCTCCCGCAGGCTTGAAGTTCACTTTGGCAGCAGACTGAAAGACGCCTCACGAGCATGGCCTTGGCGGGGATACCACCTCAGCCTGCGGGAGGGTGTAATCGGCATCGTTTCATCCTGGGTGAAATCCGGCTTTACAATTTGCTCTTGCCGGACGACAGTCCGGCCGCTTCCAAAACGTTTCGGGGCGCCGGATTGTCATCCGGCGCGAGCAAAAGTGTAAAGCGAGATCTGGGCGTGTGTTGAAACGATGCTGGTGTAATCACTTCCCTTCTTCTTATTAAATACGATTATAAGGAAAAGACAACGAGAAGTCAAAAAGCGGGAGGGGCAATGGATGATAGACAAACCATCGGTTTTTACGTCAACGGCAATTTCCACGAAGTCGAGGTAGGGCGCAAGACCACCCTCCTCCAGGTGTTGCGCGACGAGCTACACCTGACGGGCACTAAAAACGGCTGCGGCCAGGGCCACTGCGGGGCTTGCACGGTCATTGTAGATGGCAAGGCAGTGCGCTCCTGTGTCTACCTGGCCCGCCGGGCCGACGGCAAATGGGTGGAGACCATCGAGGGGCTGGCCAGAGACGGCGAGCTACACCCCTTGCAGAAAGCCTTCATCGAGCACGGAGCCATCCAGTGTGGCTTTTGCACACCGGGTATGATCATGGCCGCCAAGGCCCTCTTGGATGCCAAGCCCGAGCCCACACGGGAGGACATCTACCAGGCCCTGGAGCCGAACCTTTGCCGCTGCACGGGCTACGCCAAGATTGTCGAGGCTATCCTGGCCGCCAGCGGCCAGCAGCCAGAGGGCGGTGAAGCCCAACCCCCCAAGGCATTTCAAGCTGTGGGGCATCCCCTTCCGCGGCCGGATGCACGGGCCAAGGCCACCGGTGAGGCTGTCTTTGCCGCCGACATCTATCTTGAGGGGATGTTGCACGGCAAGGTGCTGCGCAGCCGCTACCCCCACGCCAGGGT
>JAOZOT010000834.1 GCA_029933115.1 Anaerolineae bacterium
GTTACATCGAGTTGACCTCATCGGTGTTATAATCATTGAGGAGGTCAATTATGAACACACCAACCAATGCCGAGTGGATTCAGCGGTTCGAAGCATATCTAAAACGCCGGTTTCCCGGTCGTTCGACGGCCAAACACTACGTGAGCGACCTACGTCTATTCGTTCAGCACCACCCTGCTCCCTTGACGCAGGTCACTATCCGGGATGTGGACAGTTTCGTCGACTGGCAATACGAGCAGGACCGGTCTCCGGCGACGGTGAAACGGCGGGCGGCAGCCCTCAAGACCTTCTTCGACTTTCTGGCCGAGGAACAAGGAGAACCAGAACGGCCTAATCCGGTGTCAATGCGCCGTCACGCCGGGCGTCAACCGCATCATCTGCCGCGAGACCTGTCAGAGGCGGAAGTAGAACAATTCCTGACCGTGGTGCAGTCGGAGCGCGACAAAGCGATGATCTTCCTGATGCTGTACGCCGGTCTTCGGGTGAGTGAGGTGCAGCGACTGAGCCAGAACGACATTGTCGTTCCGAAAGAACCGGATGCGCCGGTTCGCCTGCGGGTCTTGGGAAAAGGTGGCAAAGAGCGGATAGTCTATTTGTGTAGGGCAGGCTATCGTCCCCTGGCCGCCTATCTGGAGCAATCGCCGCCCGCCGAGCCAACGCAGCCTCTGTTCCGTAGCCGTTTGAAGAAGCCAATAACGGTCGGCGGGATTCAGGAACGGGTGCACAAGTATGCTCTGGAGAGTGGAGTTGCTGTAACCTGTCATCGTTTGCGGCACACTTATGCCCGGCGGATGGTGGAGAATGGAATGTCGCTTCTGGTCCTGTCCCGTCTGCTGGGCCATAGCCAGGTGCAAACCACGCAGCCGTACATCGACGGGGCAGACCCCCAGGTGCGCCGCAGCTACGAAAGGGCAATGAAGCAGGCTGCCGACTCGCCGGTGGCAAAGGCCACCGAGACGGACAGGCTGCCGGCGGTGGTCGTGACAGGCCCGGCTACGGTGCGCCGGGAGGCTTCCGGCGAGTTGGATGCCGAGAATTGGATGCCGGAGTGGCCCTCCTGGTTGCGAGAAGGGTGCTTGGATTGGGTGCGACACAAGTGGAGAGATTGGAAAGAGTCGCGGCGGCAGGATAATGCCGGCACTCGCCTGCGCGAGTTGCGCATCTTCTGGCGCTGGCA
>JAOZOT010000835.1 GCA_029933115.1 Anaerolineae bacterium
CGGTGGCAGCTTACCTGCGCGGCCGACCGGGCGACGCGCCTCCGCCACAGACCTCCGGCGAACCGCAGCCTGCCAATCCCAGCGCCGCGATCAGCGCCAACGCGACAAGGGGTAGTGCCATCAGAAACTTCTCGGTTCTCATCATTTTTTTTCGCTCCTTTCCTCCGCTCTTTCGCTTGCTGAATACTCTTTTACCCCTATTCGGAAAACGAACATCGCTCGCTACTCCTGCACTTCCAGGTTGATTTCGCCGACGCCGCCTTCAATGTCCAGGTACAGCGTCACGTCGGATTCGCCGTAGGCCTCGTTGACGTAAGCGTCACCATCTCTTCTCAAGCCCTCGGTATTGACTGCCCCCAGACCGCCTGTGACCTTGACGCGGACGCCCACATCCTTTGGCAAACGCACAGAAACCTTTCCCACGCCGCCCCGGATGGTTACGTCAAGGTCTTGCTCTCGCTCACCCCTCAGGTCCAATTCGACGTCCCCGGCGCCCATCTTCAGGTCGAACTTGGTCAAAGACAAGTGTCTCATATCGAGCAGGCTTTTGCCTGCACCTAATGCGACGTTCAGATCCATGGGCACGCCGTCGTTGAAGTGCAGGTCCCACTCGTAGCGATAGGAACCCGCTCCCCAGTTTTGCACTTCAGGCTGCTCGATCGAGAGCTGTCCCCGCTCTCCGCTGACGCTGTAGTCAACGACCGGCTTCCAGGCGGCGACGTTGTAGGTAAAGTCAGCTTCCACAAGCGCGTCCGCACCGCCCCCGATTGCCAATTCACCGGCGCCCATCTTGAGATTGGCGGTGACAGACTTGGCGTCCCTCAGGTCAATGGAGTGCGAATCGGTCCGCAGTTCGCCGACTTGGCTCGTCCATCTGCAAGCGCCAATAGAGAGTGCGAGCACGGCGAAGGCCAGTAAGTTGATTAGGTTCGAGCGTTTTACGTTCATTTTTTGTCTCCTCTCCGTTTGCTGAATGTTTTTCTTCTCACTCTTGCACTTCCGGTGTACCACAGAAAACTCCCCGGCGCATCGGCCAACTGGATAGTCTTGGGCTTGGTCAGGTGGGTAGTCTTTTGCTTGGTCAGGTGACCAGGTACCTTATCTCAATACCCCCTTGCTCTGATGTACTCGGAAACGTCCACGTTGTAGACCACGTCCTCAATCGTCCACACCGC
>JAOZOT010000325.1 GCA_029933115.1 Anaerolineae bacterium
GAGATTCGTGATTCCTGATTCGAGATTCGTGATTCCTGATTCGAGATTCGTGATTTGAGAATGGCCTCCACGATCTTGGCGTAGCCCGTGCAGCGGCAGACGTTCCCTGAGATCGCCCGCCGGGCTTCTTGTTCCGTAGGGTTAGGGTTTTCGTCCAGCAGGGCCTTGGCGGTGAGGATCATACCCGGGGTGCAGAAACCGCATTGGATAGCCCCGTATTCGACGAAGGCTTTCTGAACGGGATGCAACTCTCCCATTGGAGCCAGCCCTTCAATGGTCGTGATCTCCCTGCCCTGGACTTCAACGGCTAAGGTGAGACAAGAGCGGACCGGCTTCCCATCCAGAAGGACGGTGCATGTCCCGCAAGCTCCCTCCCCGCAGCCCTCCTTAGTGCCGGTGAGGTTCAATTCCTCCCTCAGAACTTCCAAGAGGGTCTGGTTGGGAGCGACGATGGCCTCGTATTCCTCGCCGTTCACAGTCAGTTGAACGATCCGTTTTTCCATGATTGCCTACTCCGTTCCCCAAGCATTGGTGATGGCTCTTTTGGTCATAACCCGCACCATCTTCCTCCGGTAGAGGGGAGTGCTGCCGATGTTGGCCACGGGACGGGCCACTTCGTAGGCGGCCTCCGCTACCCTGGCGACAATCTCTTCGTCGGGCTCCTGCCCTTCGAGGAGTCTGCTCGCTTCTTCCACCACGACCGGAGCCGAAGCGACGGCAGTCAGAACCACTTTTGCTCCGGCACAGCCTCCTTCATTCTGGCTGAGGACGGCGGCCACACCCACCAGAGGAAAGTCCATAGCCCCTCGGTAGCGCAGCTTCTGGTAATCCCCTCCCCACGAGGCAGCAGGCGCCGGTATTTCCACCTCGGTCAATATCTCTCCCGCCTCCAGAGCAATGGGCTTCTCCCCTTGGCCCGTGTAAAGGTCGAGCAGAGGAATTACCCGCCGGCCGCCCTTCTTGGCCAGCTTGACCCTGGCTTCGAGAGCAATCAGCACTGGAGCCAGATCACCCTGATAGACCGAATAGCAATGGTCCCCACCCTTGACCACGTGGCACACCTCTCCGCCCGTTTTGAAGCAAGGGGGACGGGCCTGTCTCCAGAACTGAGACTGGTTGTAGAAGAAACAGCGGGTATTCAGGCACAGGTTGCCGCCCAGGGTGCCCATGTTCTGGAGAGGAGGAGCGGAAACGTAACCGGCCGCCTGGGCCAAGACGGGGAATTTCTCCCGCACAAGTGGGGATTTGATGATAGTGGTTAGCTTGGTGAGGGCCCCGATTCGCAAGCCCTCATTGCCATCCCTGATGAAATCCAGTTCCGCAAGTCCCTTGAGGTTGAGTAGGTACTTGGGGGTAAATAACCTCTGTTTCATGGACACCAGGAGATCGGTCCCCCCGGCGATGACCTTGACCTCCTCCCCGTGCTCGCTGAGGAGATCTAGAGCCTCCTCCAGGGATTCGGGTTGGAGGTGTTCAAACTTTGGCAGACGCATTGTTGCCTCCTGTTCTCTCGAATTACCCAAACCGGTATTGTACCCCGAAGCCACCTCGCGGATAATTCCAATCCAGTGCCCCATCCACACAGGCGATCATACAGGTGCCGCACTCCAGGCAGCCGCCGAACTCCAGTGCCATCTCTCCAGTCTCCTGGTTAATGGAATAGAGGCGACCGGGACAGACGTACAAACAGTACTTCGCCTCACACCTTTTACAGATTTCCTGATTGATGGCAATGTGGGTTTCTTTGTCCAGGATGAAAGCATCCAGGCCCAATTTGGTTTCTATGTTCATTTGACAACTCCTATCTCTTTTGTATCTCAGAGGCAATTATGTTGAGGACGATGGTCTGGGTGCCGGCGCCGTAGAGGAGCCAGCGAACATCGCGGAAATAGCGTTGGATGTTCATATCCATAGCCGCACCGTAAGCGCCAAAGATGCGGGTGGCGTCGTCAACGATCCTGAGAGCCGCTTCTGTGACGTGGTACTTGCATACAGCCGCTTCCAGATTCACCGGCCGACCCTGGTCCATCAGCCAAGCTGCATAATAAATGAGAAGTCTGGCTGCTTCGATATCCACCACCATTTTGGCCAGCTTGTGCTGCATAGCCTGGAATTTGATGATGGGGCGTCCGAAAGCCACACGCTGCTGGGCGTACTCGAAAGACTCTTCATAGGCAGCCTGGGCGGTTCCCAGGGCTTGAGCTGCTGTATGGACCCGAATGTCATTCAGGATGCTACGCAAGAGGGCAAAACCCTTACCTTCTTCTCCACCGTAAAGGTGATCGGCCGGGACACGGACGTTGTGGAAGAACAACTCGTAGCATCCCGAGGCCACGGCAATCATTTTATCAATCCTCTTCCCCACCTCTACTCCTGGCCTGTCCTTTTCCACCAGGAACATGTCAATACCCCTGAATCCGGCTTCGGGATCGGTCTTGGCGGCCACAGTGAAGAAATCACACATATCGGCCCCGGTGATCCAACTCTTCTGCCCGTTGATGATGTATTCGTTGCCATCGCGCACAGCAGTAGTCTGTATGGCCCCCAGATCGGTGCCGCCGGTCGGTTCGGTCATGCACATCGTGCCGTATCGCTCCCCTTTGATGGCCGGGATGAGGAATTCCTGTTTCTGCTCCTCAGTACCGTAACGGTAGAGAAAGTCGGTGCCCATCAGACACTGCATCATAGCCCTTGCCGCCGTGCTCATGTAGCAGCGGGACATTTCCTCGACAAAGATGGCGAACATGATGTTGTCCCCACCCTGCCCTCCGACCTCTTCTGGGTAGCGCAGGCCATAATAGCCTTGCTCGGCCATCTTATCAAAAATGTCTCGGGGGATCTCCTTCTTCTCCTCCATCTCTGGGATGCGAGGTCTGATGTATCTGTCGGCGAATTCACGCACGGTGCGACGGAAGATCTCCTGTTCGGGGGTGAAATCGAAATCCATTCTAAATCACTCCCTTCTCTTTCAACTCTGCCAGCTTCTCTGTATCGTAGCCCAGGGCTCCGTAAACCTCTTCGTTGTGCTCACCCCAGCGTGGGGGGAAGGGCAACTGCATGTTCACCGACTCAAGATACGGGGTGATGACCGGCGGAGGCGGCAGGAATACTTCTGTGCCCGTGCGCGGATCTTTGGAAGAGATCAGCTTGCCCTTGATGTGGGGGTCCTCCACCACCTCTTCGATGGTGCTGACCGTGGAGATGGGCACGCCAATACTGTTGAACAATTCGACGAGTTCAGCCGTCGTCCTGGTCCTCGTCACCCGGTTGATGGCCTCATTCAAGCGCTTCACGTCGGCGATGCGGCCGGCATTGGTTTTATACTCCTCCTTGTACAGCCCCTCAAAGCCAGGCTGCTCGGTGATGGTCTGCCACTGCCGATCATTGCCCACGGCGATGTAGACATAGCCATCTTTGGTCTCGTAAACCGAGACTGGGGCGAAGAACTCGTGGGTATTCCCCCGGCGGGTGATCTTGTCGCCGAAGCTTTTGGTGAGCAGCACCGGGTTCACCATCCAGGACACCGCGCTTTGGAACATGGAGATGTCTATGCGAGAACCTTCGCCGGTGGCCGCCCGCTTGTAGAGGGCCTTCATAATCTGGCCGTAGCCGTGCTCGCTGGCGCCCAGGTCGGCCATAGGCAGGCCAAAGACCATCGGCTCGCCATCCTTCTCACCAGTCAACTCCATGAACCCAGCCCGGGCCTGCAAAATGGGATCGTAGGCCGCTTCATTGCTCTCGGGTCCGAAGCCGGTGATACCCACCCAGATAATGTCCTCTTTGATGCTCTTTAGCCGCTCGTAGTCAATGCCCAGCTTCACGTAGTTGCGCGGCAGTTGGTTGGTGGCAAAGATATCCACATCCAACTTGAGAATCAGCTCGCGCAGCAGCGCCTGCCCCTCCTCGCCTCTCAGATTCAGGGTGATAGCCTTCTTGCCCACGTTGTTGGGAAAGTAGTAAGTGTTCATGCCCTCCTCGCCCAGAACGTTGCGGCCCACAAAGCGGTTGGGGTCGGGCCGCTCTGGGTGCTCGACCCGGATGACGTTCATCCCCTCAGCGGCCAGACGATAGGTGAGATAAGGCAACACCGTGGCCTGTTCCAGACTTAACACTGTGAGGTCAGTAAACAGCTTCATTAGCCTTTCTCCTTTCACGGTACATGAGATAACAGAGCCTACGCCCTCGTCTCAACCGAGGTGGCAGGCTAAACCTTCTTTCAGCATTCGAGACGACTGAGCGCCACTACCTGAACAGAACAAGCATCATTCCTTCGATGAGCTCTTTTCGGGGCTCAGGTCATCTAGCAGCGCCTGAAACTCATCCAGGCTGCCGGCCTGGACCGCTTCCACCACCAGCCTTTGCAACACCATCAGATCCTCAATGGCCTCGAAGCGAGCCTCCAGTTGCCGTCTCAATGAGTGGGATAGCCCAAAGCGGACCTGCAGGATCTGTACAATGTTATCTTTGATGGCCTCCCTCTGCCCCTGCTTGAAGCCCTGCTCCAAGCCCTGCTGGATGCCCTGTTGGATGCCCTGCTGGATGCCCTGCTGGATGCCCTGCTGGATGCCCTGCTGGATGCCCTGCTGGATGC
>JAOZOT010000036.1:0-7369 GCA_029933115.1 Anaerolineae bacterium
CCCAATGACCTCCTGGCCATCCTCTACACTTCGGGGACGACGGGAACTCCCAAGGGCACCATGCACAGCCATCGAAGCCTGATGACCCCGGTGATGGCCAGCCTAAGGCTGCGGGAGATGTGGATCAAGAGGCCCTCGCCGAAGACGATGGGGCGCCTGGCCAAAGCCCTGGCCCGGTATGGGGAACGCCTACTGCGGGCTGCGGGGCGACCCCAGACCTTCCTCTCAACTGTGGGATTCCACACCATCACCGGACTGGAGGTGATGCTGCAAGCGTTGTTGATGGGCGACAAGCTGGTCATCATGCCCAGGTTTCACCCGCTGGAGACGTTGCAACTGATCGAGAGGGAACGGGTCACCATCCTGGTTGCTGTGCCTATGGCTCTTTCCATCTTGCTGCGGATGAAGGACCTGGACCACTACGATCTCTCCTCCCTTCTCATCTGTGGCACCGGTGCTGCGCCCTGTCCGGCCGACCTGGCCCGCCAGGTTCAGAAACGCTTTGGGTGTGCCGTTCACATCGGCTTCGGTACCACGGAGCTAGCTGGAGGAATCGCTGCCACAAGCCTGGCAGACTCGGACGATCTGCAGGCAGAGACGGTGGGACAGGCCATGCCCGGAATGGAAATCAAAATCGTGGACGATGAGCGGCGCGAGTTGCCACCTGGTCAGGTGGGTGAACTGGCCTGTCGCGGCGACAGTGTGATGATGGGTTACTGGCGCGCTCCAGAGAAGACGGCGGAGGTTGTAGACGAAGAAGGGTGGTACTACACCGGCGACTTGGCCACCATGGACGAGCAGGGCTACGTGCGAATTATGGGACGCAAAAAGGATATGATCATCCGGGGTGGGCAAAACATCTACCCGGCCGAGATAGAGAGCTACCTGGCGGCCCACGACAAGATAAAGGAAGCAGCAGTGGTGGGCGTTCCAGCACCCATAGGAGGAGAGAGAGCGTGGGCCTTCGTCATCCTCGAAGAAGAAGTCGAGATGACGGTTAAAGAGATCCTCGACTACTGTCGCGTGGGGATGGATGCCTACAAGATTCCAGACAGAGTGCGCTTCGTCACGGACTTTCCCCGCACCGCGAGCGGCAAGCCCCAAAAATTCAAGCTGCGTGAAATGGCACTGCAGCAGGAAGGACAGGCCAGAGAGCAATAAAACCATAAGGCTCCCTCAGCGAATTATCAACGGAGGTAAGGGAAATGCCAAATCCCCAGGGCCATAAGCTCACATTCCAAGAATTCAGGAGCATCATCGCCAGAGAACTGGAGATAGACGAAGAGAAGGTTGTCCCCGAAGCGTCCTTCTTCGATGACCTTTGCGTGGACTCCATTCGGATGGTGGATATGATGCTACGCCTGGAGGAATTGGGAATCAGCATCCCCCTGGAAGTCGCTTGGCAGATTGAGACGGTGGAGGACGCTTACCGGTACTGCACAGAGCACGTGCAGAGATTCAGCCCACAAAGTGAGGCGGCAGCTTGATGAAGATGTAGTGCTGACCTTGGGAGGAAACGTATGTCACCGAGGGTAGGCGTGGCCGACGAACGGCGGGCTCAGATCATGCAGGCGGCGTTGGCCTGCTTCACCCGCAAGGGCTACAACAACACTACTATGGATGACATCGCTGCCGAAAGCGGCCTGAGCAAGGGCACTCTCTACTGGTATTTCAAAAGCAAGGACGATCTGTTTGCGGCAGCGATCACGTCATCTGTTGCGGATTGGGGGGCAAAGGCTATCGCTACCCTGGAACAGTACCCAACGGCTCCCGGCAAACTGCGCGTTCTGGCCCGCCGGATGATGGATCTGTGCAAAGAGCTCGAAGGTTTCTTCGGCCTGTTCCTCGAGTTTTGGGCTTCAAGTCCCCGTCGCGAAGAAGCCGGTAAGTTGTGGGTTGACCTCCTCGTCCAATATAAAGACATCGTTGTGGAGATCATCGAGGAAGGCATCAGAAATGGCGAGTTCAAGCCCACAGACGCAGAGCAACTGGTGTGGGCTATAATGGCTGCCTATGACGGCCTGGCAGCCTACGTCATGTTTATGCCGAACTTGAACCTTGAACAGGTCAGCCAGGTCTTCATCGAAACCCTTCTGCACGGGCTGGCAACGAATGGAAGTGAACAATGAGTCTCAGGAAGACCTTCTCGGTGATGCGAAAAGAACTGCGGCACATTCTGCGGGACCAGATTTCCTTCATCCTGGTTACTATATCCCCTCTTTTGCTGCTGTTCACTATGGGGTTTGCCTTTTCTGTGGACATCAAAAACGTGAAGGTTGCTTTTCTCGATCATGACAAAAGCTCCCTGTCACGGCAATATCTGGCCCGGCTGCAAAGCGCCAAAGACCTGGACCTCAGCTACCAGGCCGGCAACTACCGCCAGATTGAGCGCTGGTTCATGGCCGACAAGATCAAAGCAGCCGTGATTATCCCCCAGGGCTTCAAAGACGATTTGGAGCAGGGCCGCAGCGTGGGACTCCAAATCCTCATTGACGGCACCGACCCCAACACGGCCAACCACGCCATCCGGCACATCGTCCTGCCCACAGAGAACTTTGCCGCTCAGTTGATCGCTGCCCGCCTGGACCAGGCCGGCGCCCCTGTGGAGCATCTTTCTCCCGTGGACCTGCGCCTGAGCACCTGGTACAACCCATCCATGAAATTCACCGTGGGCATGATCCCGGCCCTGGTGGCCGTGGTGATGTCCATGCCGGCCATGGCCGCCACGCTGGCCATCACCCGGGAGAAAGAGCGGGGGACCCTGGAGGGCCTGATCGCCACCCCCATCGCACGCTCGGAACTGCTGGTGGGCAAACTTGTGCCTTATGTCCTGACCGGCCTGCTCGGTGTGGTATTGTGTGTAGCCGAGGCCGTCTTTATCTTTGAGGTCCCCTTCCAGGGCAATCTACTGCTTTACCTGCTGCTCTCGGTTGACTTTCTCTTCGCCAGCCTCAGCATCGCCCTGATGCTGTCGGCTATCATCCCCAACCAGCAGGCGGCCATGCTGGCCTCGATGCTCATCTTTCTCTTCTCGGGGTTCTTCCTGTCGGGCCTGCTCCTGCCCCTGGTCAGCATGGGACCACTGGTCAAGATGGAATCCCTGATGGTGCCCACCACCCACTTTGTGATGATCAGCCGGGGGATGTTCACCAAAGGACAGGGCCTTGGCCCGTTGTGGGGCTATGCAGTAGCCTTGCTGGGCATGGGTATACTCTTCCTGGCGCTGAGCATGTTGCTGTTCAAAAAGAAGCTGAGCTAAACAAATCCCAATCAGGCTGTTTGTAGTGATGACTTTAAGTCATTCGGAGGGCGCGATGTTGGGACGGATCTGGACGCTGGTTATCAAGGAACTGATTCAACTGCGGCGGAATACCCTTCTGGTGTTCATGGCCCTCTTTGGAGCCCTGCTGGAGACAGCCCTGGTCGCCTACTCTGGCTCGGTGCCCATCGAACACCTGCCGCTAGCCGTGCTGGATCAAGACAGGACTTGGGCCAGCCGGGCCCTGGTGGTGGCCCTGGAGAATACCGAGACCTTTGACGCGAACTATTACCCCACGGACATGGACGAAGTGCGGAGGCTCATAGATAGGGGAAAAGCCACGGCAGCCGTCGTCATCCCCCCTGGCTTTGCCGAGCGGCTCGATGACCCTCTGGCCCCGCCGCCGCAGGTGCAGGTCATCGTGGACGGCTCCGACTCTACGGCCGCCGAGACGACCGTAGCTGCGGCCGAGGGCGCAGTGGCCAGCTTTGGTCAGGAAGTGAGCCTGCAAGCAATGACCGCCGGCCAAGACGAATTCACCCCCATCGCCATCAGCATGAGGGTCTGGTTCAATGAGGAGATGAAAAAATCCAACTACACCACCCCCTCGGAGGCGGGGTTCATCGTGGGCGTGATGGCGGCCATGATTGCCGCCGCAGCCGTCGCCCGTGAGCGAGAGATGGGCACCCTGGAGCAACTCATGGTCACGCCGCTGCGCCCTCTCGAGATGCTCATCGGCAAATCAGCCGCTGCCATCCTCGTCGGCTACACCGAGTTTGTGCTCGTCGTCCTGATGATCCACTTTGTCTTCGGAGTGCCCATGCGAGGCTCGTGGACTCTGCTGTGGGTGTTGTCGTTTTTCTACATGTTCGTCGAATTGAGCTGGGGGCTGCTGGTCTCCGCTTTTGCCGATAACCAACTCCAGGCCCTGCTGCTGGTATTTTGCGTCTGCATGGTCATGATGACTTTCTCCGGCTATGCCTACCCCGTTGATACCATGCCTCGGGCCTTGCAACTGGTGTCCAACATCTTCCCCATCAGACACTGGCTGGTAGTCTTCCGCAGCATCATGCTGAAGGGAGCCGGCATCGCCGATTTCTGGCCCCGCTTGCTGGCCATAGCTGCTTTGGGGGTCTGCATGATGAGTGCAACGGTGGTGGTGCTGGGCCGGCAAGTAGAGTGACGCAAGACCTATCCCTCCTTGACAAATCCTCCCTCTGGGTATATAATGATACTGAGCAAGCACTCATCGAAATGAGCATTGGCCCATCTAGGTGAGTATAGGCTCAATCCCCGGCAAGGAGGGCCAGATGCCTACTTTTCCGGACTCGATTCGGAAGCAACTGGTTGAAGCACGGCGCAACCAGATCCTCGACGCTGCCGCAGCGGTGTTCGCCGAGAAGGGTTTTCATCGCGCCACCACCAAGGAGATTGCCCAGACAGCCGGCGTGTCAGAGGGAACCATCTATAACTACTTTGACAACAAAGCTGACTTATTAATCGGCCTCATGACTCGCCTGGCCGAGTTGGAGACTCTGGACGAGGAGTTGAAAGAAGCGCTGCAAGGCAACGTTCGTGATTTCTTCATCGCCATGTTCCACCACCGCATGGACCGTTTTCAGCAGGGACAAGAAATGCTTCAGGCTATCTTGCCCGAGGTGTTGGTCACCCTCCGGCTGCGCGAGCGTTTTTACCGGCAGTATGTGCTGCGCATCGCGACGCTGCTGGAGCAGTATCTAGAGGCGCGAATCAAATTGCGGCACATACGGCCTGTCAACGTGCCGCTGACAGTACGTGCCCTGCAGAGCATGTTCGTCGGCCTGCTCATCCTGCGCATCCTCGGCGACGAACCACTCCAATCGGAGTGGGATGAGCTGCCGGAGGTGATGGCGACTCTCATCTTCGATGGTCTCCGCCCTTGCCCGGAGGAGGTAGCGGAATGATCAGACGCACGCTTACCATCGCCCACAAAGAGTTGTTCCACATTGTACGCGACCGGCGTACTCTGGTCGTGATGTTCCTTCTCCCGATGGTGCAGCTCTTCCTCATGGGCTACGCCGCGACCACCGATGTGGAGCACCTGCGCACGGCAGTGCTGGACGTTGACTGCACTCCCCAGAGCCGTGAACTGATCGAAGCCTACTGGTCCTCCAACTACTTCGACGTTGTAGCCTATGTCGCCAGCGAAGAGGAACTGGGCAGGATGTTGGACCGGGGGGCAGCCCGAGCGGGGCTGATCATCCCGGCCGGCTACGGGGCAGACGTGACCGCCGGGCGGACGGCTCACGTGGCCTTTGTGATTGACGGTTCTGACCCCAACGTGGCCAACACCGTCTTTGCCGCCTCCCAGCAAGTGGGGCAGGCGCAGAGCGCACGGCTCATCGAGCGACGGCTGGGAATCTCGCCCGAAGAGATGACCGCCCTGAAAGTCCACCCCCGGGTCTGGTACAATCCGGACATGAAAAGCGCCAATTTCATGGTGCCCGGGCTGATAGCCATGATCCTTTTCCTGCTCACGACCATGCTCACTTCCCTCTCTATTGTGCGGGAGCGGGAGCAGGGCACGATTGAGCAGTTGATGGTCACCCCCATCCGGCCTATTGAACTGGTGGTGGGGAAGGTGACCCCTTACGTCGCCGTCGCCTTCTTCGATGTGCTGGAAGTGCTGGCTATCGGAGTCTTCTGGTTCGGCGTACCGATCCACGGGAGCGTTCCCCTCCTCCTGGCCTTTTCCGCTGTTTTTTTGATGACCTCTCTGGGCATCGGCATTTTTATCTCCAGCGTGGCAAACACCCAGCAGGAGGCAATGCTGTTGGTCTGGTTTATCCTGCTCCCTTCCATCTTTCTGGCCGGCTTCTTCTTCCCCCTTGAAGCGATGCCCGACTTCCTGCAAGCGCTCAGCTACCTGATCCCGCTGCGCTACATGCTGATCATCATCCGAGGCGTCGTCCTCAAAGGAGTGGGGTTACAGATTCTGCGCCAGGAAGTGGCAGCATTGGCCATCTTTGGCGTAGTGATTATGCTGCTGGCGGCGACTCGCTTCCGCAAAAAGCTGGAGTAAAGATTCACGAAAGATTCACACTACAGCACCGTTTTGCCCTTGACAGGCTGACCCAGATGGGTTATAATAGGCTGGCGGTGAATGAATGTTCATTCACCGCTGTTGCAGAAAGCCGATATTGAATATACCGCTGCTCCGAATTGCTCCCGAACCTGCGGGAGAGCGAGTAGTTTACCGGAGGGCATCACTTTGGGTGAAAATCACCTGGCCATAAAAACCGAAAATCTAACCCGAAAATTCCGCGACCTGGTGGCCGTGGACCGCTTGAACCTGGAGATCAAACGAGGCGAGACCTTCGGCCTGGTCGGTCCCGATGGAGCGGGCAAAACGACCACCATCCGGATGCTGTGCGCCATCATGGACCCCACCGAAGGCTCGGCTATGGTGGCCGGCTTTGACACGGTGAAGCAGTCCGAGGAAATAAAAAAGCGCATCGGCTATATGGCCCAGCGCTTCAACCTCTACGGCGACCTCTCGGTCATAGAGAACTTGAGCTTTTTCGCCGACATTTTTGAAGTGCGGGGGCAGGAAAGGAAAGACCGGATTGCCCGACTGCTCGAATTCGCCCGCCTGACCGAGTTTCGCAGCCGGCGGGCGGCTCACCTATCCGGCGGGATGCAGAAGAAGCTGGCTTTGGCCTGCACCCTTATCCACCGGCCGGAGATACTTTTCCTGGATGAACCAACTACGGGCGTGGATCCCATTTCCCGCCGCGAGTTCTGGGACATCCTCTCAGAGTTGCATCTGCAGGGCATCACCATCTTTGTCAGCACCCCCTACATGGACGAGGCCGAGCGCTGTTCTCGCATCGGCCTGATGTACCAGGGACAGCTCATCGTCTGCGATCAGCCCGACAAGGTCAAAGAGTTGGTGAGCGGCGAACTGATCGAGTTGCGCCCCGACAACTTGCGCCGGGCCAAAGAAGTCATCGCCGGCCTGGAAGGGCTCCTGGAGGTGCAAACCTACGGAGACCTGCTGCACGTCTTTGTTGACAATGCCGCCAGACGCATGTCGGAACTCGAATCTCTGCTCACGGCTCAAGGCATCGC
>JAOZOT010000036.1:7469-16549 GCA_029933115.1 Anaerolineae bacterium
ATGTCCAACAATCACGCTGTTGAAGCGATAGAACTGACCAAAAAATTCGGCGATTTCACCGCTGTGGATAGAGTGAGCTTTACCATCAAACGGGGCGAAATCTTTGGTTTCCTGGGCCCCAACGGAGCAGGGAAGACGACAACCATTCGCATGTTGCTGGGCCTGCTCAGACCGACCAGCGGCCACGCTCAGGTGTTGGGTTTCGATATTGTAAAGCAGTCGGACGAGATTAAGAAGCGTATCGGCTATATGTCACAGCGTTTCAGCCTCTACAATGATCTGACTGTGGAGGAAAACCTCAATTTCTATGGCCGCACCTACGGGGTCAAGAACCAACAGTTGCGCGAGCGGAAAGCATATGTTCTGAAGATGGCCGGTCTTGAGGGCCGCGAACGCGAGTTGACTAAAAATCTGTCGGGGGGCTGGAAACAGCGCCTGGCACTGGGCACGGCCATCATCCACGAGCCGGAGATGGTCTTCTTGGACGAGCCCACGGCCGGAGTGGACCCTATCTCCCGCCGCGCTTTCTGGGATCTGCTGTACGAACTGGCCGATGGAGGAACGACCATCCTTGTCACCACCCACTACATGGACGAGGCCGAACATTGCCAGCGGCTGGCTTTCATCCACGGCGGGAGGATCGTGGCCCGTGGTTCCCCCCGCGAGATCAAAGAGAACGTGATGCGCGGCCAAGTGCTGGAAATAGACTGCGACCAACCAGAGGCGGCCATCCTGGCCCTGCGCCGGTTGGGCATCTTTGACGAAGTAGCCCTCTATGGAGCCCTGATCCACGTCATCGCCGAAGATGGGGAAAATCACAAACCCACAATCATCAAAACTCTGAGGGACGAAGGCATCGAAGTAAAGAGCGTTGACCTGATTGCCCCTTCTCTGGAGGATGTATTTGTCTCATCCCTCAAAGAGAAGTAAAGATTCACGAAAGATTCACACTACAGCACCGTTTTGCCCTTGACAACTCTGCCCGAATGGTTTATAATAGCCTCTGGTGAATGAATGTTCATTCACTTTTCAGAAGGGATGCAACTAGATGGGACCGGCCAGCAAGAGAAAACGCAAAGTAGTGCGGCGCGAGCAAATTCTGGAGGCGGCCGTCAGGGTCTTTGCCCGGCGCGGCTTTGGCAACGCCACTGTAGCCGAGATCGCTGAAGAAGCAGACGTGGCCGCAGGGACCATTTACAATTACTTTGAGAGCAAAGAAGAACTGTTTATGAGCATCCCCCAGTTGATCAGCGAGCCTATGCTCGCTACTTTCCTGAAAGACGCTTTTGAGGGGAACGAGCCCACGGACATAACAGGAGAAGAACGGCTTTTAGCCCGGTCATGTGCTAAAGCCATAGAGACGCTGCTCCAAAACCTGGACTTGGTGAAATCTATATTAGCGAGCGTCGTCACTCTGGATGACGAGACAAGGGCTGAGTACTTTCGTCAGCCTCTGCAAGCCCTCACTATTATGGAGCGGTATTTTCGCGACAGGATCGAGAGAGGGATATTCAGAGAGATGAATACTGCTATCGTAGCCCAGGCCTACGCAGTGCTGGTCATCATGTTTGTCCTCATTCAGGAACTGATCAGAACCGCAGACGTGGCCCCTCTGGCATACGAGGAAATCAGTCAGGAGTTGACCAAGTTGCTCCTGTACGGTATCGAAAAGAGGTAGTGAATGTTATCCCGACTTTTTGCCATCATGCACAAAGAGTTCATCCACATCTTCCGCGACCCCCAGACTCTGGGCATTGTGCTCATCATGCCCATCAGTATGCTTCTATTGATGGGCTACGCCGTAGCCGCAGACATTGACCATATCCCTACGGCCGTCTTCGATCAGGCTATGGACTCCCAGAGCCGGGACTTTTTGGAGAAGTTCTGGCAGACTGACTTTTTTGAACTCGAACGCACCGCCCGTAGCCAGCAGGAGATCCAGGACTTGATTGATGAAGGCGTGGTGCGGGTAGGCATCATCATCCCGCCGGGGTTCGCGGCCGACCTGGAAGCGGGAAAGCAGGTCCAGGTTCAGGTACTCATTGACGGCTCCGACACTACCATCGCTCAGGTGGCCCAGTTCGCGGCCGAGTCCATAGGGCAAGCCACTGCGGTAGAGATTGTAGGGATCAAAATAGGCAAAAGCGGCGCAGGGTTAGCTTCTCTGGTCATGCCCATCCTGATGAGACCCCGTCTCCTTTACAACCCCAATCTGGATAAGGTCAATGCACTGATCCCTTCCCTGATTGGGATGATCTTGCAGTTTCAGAGCATTTTCCTGACTTCCTTCGCCATCGTGCGTGAGCGGGAGCAAGGGACGCTGGAGCAACTCATCGTTACCCCTGTCAAGCCCTGGGAGTTGATGATAGGCAAAGTCGTGCCCTTTGTGCTGCTGGCCTTCCTGAACGTAGGTCTGACCCTGGCCGTAGGCTATTTCATCTTTGGGGTCGAGTTCAGTGGCAGCCTGACCCTGCTTTTGACGCTGTCTATTGTCTTTCTACTGGGTTCCCTGGGCACGGGGGTGCTGATATCTACCGTCTCGCGCACTCAGATGCAGGCCAATCATCTAGCCTCTTTTGTCTTGCTGCCGGCCATTATCCTGTCTGGCTTCCTCGTGCCCCGGGACAATATGCCCACCCTGGCTTATTACGCGGGCTATCTCATACCACTGACTTATTTCAACGAGATATTGCGGGGCATCGTGATGAAAGGGGTAGGGATGGCCTTTCTGTGGAAACACGTCGTCCCCTTGGCCATCTTTGGGATAGCAGTCTTTGTCCTCAGCGTCTTACGCTTCCAGAAGCGATTGGAGTAACCTGGATAGCGGAGGCGAATTGAAAGAGGTGTATTGAACAATGAAGAGAGTGATACCGATAACGATAGTACTGGTGCTGGCGGCTACAGTCGCTGCTGGCTGGTGGTACTTCACTACTAACCCGGCCGCCTGGGGCCAACTCTTGACCGAACTGGAGATCCAAACGGCCACCGCCGAGGAGACCCTTTCCGCCTCTGGTTTCATCGAGGCCGAGGAGTTCTCCCTCACCGCCGAGGTCTCTGGCCGCGTTGACCAACTGTTAGCCGACGAAGGCGATGAGGTGAAGAAAGGCGATGTCTTGGTCGTCCTCGACGAGGCCATGGTTCAGGCCCAATTGCGAGAGGCCCAAGCTGCTGTCCAGATCGCTCAGGCCGCTCTGGCTCAGGTCAAGGCCGGCCCCCGCCCGGGGGCTATCCGCCAGGCCGAAGCGGCCTTGGCCCAGGCCGAGGCCGCCCGCGATGGGGCCTATCAGGCCTGGCAAGATGCTCTGGCCATCCGCAACAATCCACAGGAGCTCGAGGCCCAGATTGACGCTGCCAGAGCTCAACTGGAAGCAGCCGAATACCAGCTTCAGGCTGCTGTGGCCGCTGCCGAAGCTTCCCAGGCCGAATACGACATGCTGTCTAGGGCTGCCGACTTTGTCTCTCACCCCCAGAAACTCCATGTCTCTGTACCCACTCCTTTTGGCACTTTCAGACAAAGCTTCAGGCTCACATTTGACAAAGGCGAGCGCGAAGAGGTCTTCTTCCAGTGGAACCTGTCCGCCCGGAGGTTGACCTCCAGTTGGGAGGCGGTGGCTATGGCTCAGGCTGCCCGCGATGGGGCCAAGGCCACTCTGGAAGACCTGTTGGCCATCCGGGAGAACCCTCAGGAATTGGACGCCCAGGTGGACGCAGCCAAAGCCCGATACGAAAGGGCCGAAGCCGCCGTGCAGGCCGCCCAGGCCCAATTGGAGGCCCTGAAGGCCGGAGCTACCCAGGAGCAAATTGCGGTGGCTGAGGCGCAGGTGAAGCAAGCTCAGGCTGCGGTGGAGCTCATCAAAGCCCAATTGGCCAAGATGACCCTCACCTCCCCTACTTCGGGTATAGTTATGGAGAGGACAGTGCACCGTGGGGAGATGGCCGGCGCCGGCGCCACCCTGATGACCATCGCTAACCTGGACGAGGTGACCCTCACCATCTACATCCCTGAAGACGAGATAGGGAAAGTCAAGGTAGGCCAAACGGTGGAAGTCAGCGTGGATTCCTTTCCCGACAAAGTCTTTGAGGGACGGGTGAGCTACATCGCTTCCGAAGCCGAATTCACACCTAAAAACGTCCAGACCAAAGAGGAGCGGGTGAACATGGTCTTTGCCGTCAAGGTCAAGATCCCCAATCCGAAGCACGAACTGAAGCCGGGGATGCCGGCCGATGCGGTTATCAGGGGATAGATGTCTCTTTCTAACCCTTGTCCCTCGCCCTTTATCCTCTGAGAGGAGTTAACATGAAACGAGCGATTGTCTTACTTGTCGTTCTGCTTATACTGGTGGGCCTTGCCGCCTGGTGGTATCTCACCACCTCGCCGCAGCAGGCCACACAACTTATAACCAAACTGGGGCTGTCACCTGAGCAAGCGAGCCAACTGGTAGCTCAGTTGAGCTCGGCAGGTGAAGCCAAAGCTGCCGAAACCACTCTCTCTGCCTCCGGCACTATCGAGGGAGAGGAAGTGTCCATCACCGCTGAGGTGGGCGGGCGCATTGAGGCTCTGCTGGCCGGCGAGGGTGACGAGGTGGAAGCCGGAGAGGTGCTGGTCAAGCTGGACCAGGCTCTCCTCGAGGCCCAGATCGGTCAGGCCCAGGCCGCTCTGGAGACGGCCAAAGCCAAGTTGGCTCAGGTAAAAGCCGGGGCCCGCCCCGAGGAGATTGCCGCTGCCCGGGCTGCTCTGGCTGAGGCTCAGGCTGCCCAGGAGGGAGCCTATCAGGCCTGGCAGAACGCCTTGGAAGCACGCAATGACCCCCGGCAATTGGAGGCTCAAATCAGCCAGGCCCGCACCGAAGTGGAACTGGCCAAGGTCCAACTGGATCAGGCCCGCACTGCTTTGGCTGAGGCCGAGGTCACGCGCGACCACTATCAGTTGTTCCAGGGCAGTGACGAGGACAAAACGATGTATCTGGCTTCCCTCAAGCAGGTGGAGGCAGCTCAGGCCAATGTGCAGGCAGCAGAGGCAGCCTTGAAAGGAGCCCAGGTCCAACTGGAGCACTTGCTGGCCATGAGGGAGAACCCTCTTGTCCTGGATGCTCAGGTCAACGCCGCCTGGGCAGAGTACCAGGCGGCTCAGGCTGCAGTGGAGATGGCTCAAGCCAAGCTGGAAGACCTGGAGGCTGGCCCAACCGAGGAAGAGGTAGCTATGGCCCAGGCCGAAGTAGCCAAGGCTGAAGCCGCCCTGGGGGTGTTGGAGGTCCAGTTGGACAAGTTGACTTTGCGCTCACCTACGGCGGGATTGGTGACAGGACGAACGGTGCAAGTGGGAGAGATGGCGGTGCCAGGAGCCACCTTGATGACGGTGGCCGATCTGGATGAAGTGACGCTGACGGTTTATATTCCAGAGGACGAGATTGGGCGGGTGAAGGTGGGGCAGGCAGTGGAGGTAAGCGTGGACTCTTTCCCGGGGAAGACCTTTGAAGGCTGGGTGAGTTACATTGCTTCGCAGGCCGAGTTCACGCCCAAGAATGTGCAGACCAAGAAGGAACGGGTGAACATGGTCTTTGCGGTAAAGGTGAAAGTACCCAACCCCGACCACGAACTAAAGCCAGGGATGCCGGCCGATGCGTTGATCAAGGCCGCTGATATCGAGATGCCAGGCTCGTGATTCAAGGGGCAACGGGGTAGACCAGCCGAAATCCGAGGCTGCGACGCCCTTCTCCAGGGGGAGCGGCATAGCGAATCCAACTGCGGCTGTTGTCTGCGACATAGCTCCATCCTCCTCCCCGAATCACCCGGTCCTCTTTGCTGTGCGGATCCTCGCGTCCATCACTGGGATTGTAGGGATAAGGTCTGAGGAGGCTACTGGTCCACTCCCATACGTTGCCCGCCATGTCAGACACACCGTAGGGGCTGTCACCTGCGGGGGAATATGCCCCTACCGGCGTCCGGCCGCCAGGACCACTATCTTTTGTGTTACACCTCGTTGGGTCCCACATGTCTCCCCAGGGATAAGTGCGGCCATCGGTGCCGCGAGCCGCCTTCTCCCATTCTGCTTCTGTGGGCAGCCGTCCCCCGGCCCACTGAGCATACTCTTGCGCCCGGTACCAGTTGACGTAGACCACCGGAAAATCCTCCGGCTTTCGGGCGTATAGCTCCTCTGTCCTGTGACAGGCCCCAGCCTCAACACATCTTCTATACTGAGCCATGGTCACCTCGTATTTGCCTATCCAGAAGCCGTCTACATAGACGGTGTGCTGGGGGTATTCGCTGCCCTCTGGGTAAAGGCTGAGACCCATGAGAAACTCACCGGGCGGGATGTAGACTACTACCGAGCCGTCCTTCTCCCACACTCGTGTCTCGCCGGCCACAGGTCCGGGGACAGGCGTATCAGTCGGTGTGGGCGGCACGGGCGTCGGCGTTGGGGGCACGGGCGTCGGCGGCACCGGGGTGGGAGTATCTGTGGGCAGCACAAGCGTGGGGGTATCTGTCGGTGACACCGGTGTAGGGGTATCCGTTGGCGGCACTGGAGTATCCGTTGGCGGTATGGGTGTGGGCGTCGGCGGCGGGGGCGTGGGAGATGGAGGCTCCTCGGCAGGTGTGTGTGATGCCGGCCGCCCGCCAGAAATTGGGATTTCAGTCGTGACATCCTGCAAAATTATGCCCAGAATAAGAAGCCCTGCAAAGCAGGCCAAGAAAGCGGCTACTATGCATCCTCCACTACCAATGACAAGCCACCACTTTCTTTCCATAAGCGATCTTTTCCTCCACGAAGTACTCGAAAGCTTCCACCACTGCTCAGCCCAAGGGCCTGTATTTGAACAACCAAGCCCTCGGGCTCAGGCTCAGTCGAGCCATTCAGGATGACCTTTGTCGGCCGATGGCCTCGACGCCCAATATACTACCATATCCTGGGCCGGAAATCAAAAATCCTCAAGCGCCTTGACAGGTGGCCTTGTAAGTGTTGCTGATTGGGGAAGCCTTCCCGAAGGCTTTCGACCGGCGCATCTTCGGCTTTCGAGAAGGTCTCAACGCCAAGGAGCGAGATGATTAGGTTAGATCGCAGCTTCTACTCTCAGCCCACGTTGCAGGTAGCCCAAGCTCTCTTGGGCCAACGATTGGTGAGAGTCGTCGGCGGACACCGATTGAGTGGTCTCATTGTAGAGACCGAAGCCTACATCGGCGAAGACGATAGGGCCTGTCACGCCTCGCGAGGCCGCACTCCTCGCACCGAGGTCATGTATGGCCCACCCGGCCACGCCTACGTCTACTTCATTTATGGTATGCATCACTGTTTCAACGTCGTCACCGAAGAAGAGGGCTTCCCGGCCGCCGTTCTCATCCGGGCTCTGGAGCCGCTGGAGGGTCTGGAATGGATGCGCCACCATCGCCCTGGCCGTCCCGACGAGCAACTGACCAACGGACCGGGCAAGCTGTGCGCGGCTCTGGCCATTGATAGGGCTCTGAATGGCGTGGATCTGTGCACCAGCCAGGTCTTTTTCATCGAGGAAGGACAGGGGGTTGGCCGCGAAGAGATAGCGACCGGCCCTCGCATTGGCATCAAATCTGACGAGGTGGCCAGGAATAGACCTTGGCGGTTCTACGTCAAGGGCAACAATTACGTCTCGCACCGAGATTGACTTTTCTTCTGGACACTGGCGTTTTTGCTCGTAGTGACGGCTTTAGCCGTTCAGAATAGCGAAAAGCGACTGAAGTCGCCACTACGAACCACTACATCTTGGGGTTATATGCAGCTTGTTTGCAAGATATGGTGGTATTCAAAATTCGCCAGACTCCAGTTTTCTTTACAAGACGGGCAAAGCCGGGGTTGTCCCCCGGCTTTGCCTTGCCTCTCTCACGTCTTCACGATGCCCAGGTAAATCGGGATGGTAGCCCAGTCTGGGGATGTAAATCTCCACACTCTGGGCTGCTTCCAGCACTGTGTGCCTTCTGGCACCTCAACCTGAACGTCATCAATGGTTAAGGTGATCATACTCATTGTTCCCACTCCTACCAGACCTCAAGAAGTCCAATCTTTCTTCTCGGTTCTGGCCGCTGTGAATAGCCCCTTCTCGGTCAATTTGAGCTCCACCACCTCGATCAACCTCTGGGCAACTCCCAGGACGTGATTTGCTTCTCGCCTAGTCGCCCTCCGGTGATCGTAAACGGTGCGATGCCGCTTCTTTCTAACTTCATCGAATTCGTCTATCAGGTGAATGTGAGACGGCCCCAAACCGGCCTCGGCGAACTCTACCAGGGTCTTGTGATGTCCTTCCACACCGGCCCGGTAGCCTTCGCTATAGAGTAAAGCAGTCGCAGCAAAGAGCATGGCGTTATAGGCCAACTCCAAGGCCGATGAGGGGTATCGTTTCGCGATTTCCCTTGCTGCCTCCAGTTCCTCGTTGGCTCGTTCAAGAGCCTCTATGACCTCTTCGATAGCAATGGCCTCTCGCCTGATTCGGCCCGCCGCCTCCAGTTTACTGTAAGGCATCACCTTCCCCTATCAGCATAATTTTGGGTCCGCTCAGCACTCTGCGCAGGAAGGCATCACCTTCTCGCTGTCGCTGGGTAAACTCTTCTTTCCCATAGACCGTTTCGTTAATCTCCCGTCCCAGACGACGCTCCAGATCTCTGAGCAACCGACGTAGCCTGCTTAATTCCACCTCTCCCACGATCAGAAGGTCAATATCAGAGTCGGCTCCTTCATCTCCTCTGGCCACAGAGCCATAGATGAAAGCTTGATCTATCTGGCCAAGCTCGGTCAGGTTATCCTTCAACGTTTGACCTATCCCGGTGGTCTTGAAAACTATGCTTTTCAACTCAGGATAAATGGGACATTCCTTGCTCACTCGATAGTACTTGAGGTTACCCTGTCGCCTGGTGCGCAGCAACCCGATCCTGGTCAGACGGTTCAGTTCCCTGCGAATGGCGTTGTTGTTCTCCCCTAATTCCCTCACCAATCCCTTGAGGTAATATTCCGTATCGGGATTGGTCAAGAAGAGAGTAAGTAGTTTGACTCTGACCCTGGAAGTAATCAGTTCTTTGAGCACTCCAACCTCTACCTTTTGTACCCAGGCGGGTAATTT
>JAOZOT010000836.1 GCA_029933115.1 Anaerolineae bacterium
CAACTACCGCACAGGCTCTTTCTGATACCACGGCACTGTCTTGATGGACTGCTTCATCAACTTGTCGTGCAACTTCATAAAGCCCTGAATAAGGGCTTCTGGCCGAGGGGGGCAACCGGGCACATAGACATCCACCGGCAATAGCTCATCAATTCCCTGCAACACAGCATAAGTGGGGAAGGGCCCGCCGGCTGTGGCACAGGAGCCCATAGCCAGTACGTACTTGGGCTCCGGCATCTGATGATAGATGCGCAACACCTGGGGAGCCATCTTGTGGGTGATGGTGCCGGCCACGATCATCAAATCAGCCTGACGCGGGGAAGCACGCATAATCTCCATCCCAAAGCGGGAGAAATCATAGCGAGCAGCCGCAGCAGCAATCATCTCGATAGCACAGCAGGCCAGGCCAAACATCACCGGCCACACAGAGCACTTGCGACCCCAGTTGTACACCGCATCAACTGTGGTGAGTAAGATATTGCGTTTGATCTGCTCTTCAACCAACTCTTCCTCAGACATAGCTTCCTCACTTCAAGATACAAGGGCTAGGGGATACTCCTCAGGCCTGCGGCCCGAGGGCTTTGGCCGAGCTTGGCCGAGTTCCTCAGGCCAAGGATTTCCCATGCCTCGCCACGCAAGCCCTACACCCACTCCAGGGCACCTTTACGCCAGGCATAGATCAATCCGCCGACCAGTATAGCCAGAAAGATGAACATCTCCACCAGAGCGAAAAGGCCCAGCTTGTTATAAGCTACCGCCCAAGGGTAAAGAAAAACGGTCTCGATGTCAAAAACGACGAAAACGAGGGCATAAACATAGTACTGAACTCTGAACTGCACCCACGTTTCACCGATGGTTTCGAGACCGCACTCATAGGTGGAGGATTTCACCGCATCGGGCTTTTTGGGTCGGACGAAGAAAGCCAGAGCCAAAGCAATGATGGGAAAGGCAATGGCCACGACAACAAAAATACCGATGAAGGTATAGTCTGACAACAACGTCAAGCCCCTCCGTTCATTTTGTCACAAACGTCGGTATTATACCACATTTTCCCCAAAAAGCAAATTATTTCCCCGATCAGTGCAACTGGGTAAGTCCGCACGTAAACGTGGGCAAGTGATCGGGTGGGACATGCTCCCACACAGAAGAGGGAAAATAGGGTGTTTTTTGG
>JAOZOT010000037.1:0-5663 GCA_029933115.1 Anaerolineae bacterium
TCAGTCGTTTTTAGCCTCAGAGCACCGGTCGTTAGCGACTCAAGTCGCCACTACGAGCGTTTTTCAGACACGCTGTCAGCGGTCTCTTCGCCCTCGATGGGGGGCCAGAAACCCTTGAGCCTCATCCTTTCCTTCAGCTCGGTCAGCGACTTTTTACCAAAGTTGCGGATGGCAAGGATCTCATCGTCGCCCAGGGCCATCTTGTCCAATATCTCCCCTACTTTGGTGATGCCCGCTCGTTTCAGGCAATTGTAGGCACGGACAGATAACTCCAACTCTTCGATGGGCGTCTCGTAAATGCGACTGGGGATAGCGCCCTCTTCAACCTCTTCCTCCTCCTCTGGCGGCATCTCGCTAACGCCAACTAGCAAGGATAAATGCTCGACCAGAATCTTGGCCGCGTCGCTCAGAGCCTCCTCAGGTTCAATGGTGCCATCGGTCCATATCTCCATGATCAGCCGGTCAAAGTTGGTCATCTGTCCAACGCGAGCCCGCTCCACCACAAAGTTGGCCTTGCGGATGGGGCTGAACACAGCATCCACAGGAATCTCTCCGATGGGGAGCTTGCCTCGTTCCTCTGCCGGTGAGTAGCCTTTACCGCGCTCCACGACCAATTCCATATCCAACTCAGCCTCACCGGAATCGGCCGTCAACAAATGCAGGTCAGGATTGACGATTGTCACCTGAGAAGGGCACTCTATATCGCCGGCTGTGACCTCTCCCTCCCCTTTCACCTCCAAGCGCAGGCGCACTGACTCATCACCCTGCAACTTCAGGCGAAGTTGCTTTACGTTGAGGATCAGAGCCGTTGTGTCTTCTTTGACATGAGGTATGGGAGAGAACTCGTGGTGGATACCACTTATCCTGATAGAGGTGACCGCTGCACCAGGCAAAGAAGAAAGCAAAACCCGTCGCAGGGCATTGCCTAAGGTTATGCCATAGCCGCTTTCCAGAGGCCCGATGATAAAGCGTCCATAGTTCCGCGAGCTGGCATCACACTCAATTTTGGGCAAAACTAGATTTAACAAAAGATCACCCTCCTCAAACTACAGGGACCAATTGCCGCCCGCCAGTCAGGCCGGGGACTAGACCCATCCCTGGCCTTCTACCTACAGCCGCTAACGGGAGTAATACTCCACTATCAATTGCTCGTTGAGAGAAGCATCAATGTCTTCCCGCGTGGGAAGGGCCAAGACCCGCCCTTCCATTTTGGAAATATCAAGGCTGAGCCATTCGGGTACGACCTTGTGCTCTATGACGGCGCTCAAGTCTTTGAAATAGGTCAATTTCTTGCTGCGCTCTCGCACGGCTATCACATCGCCCGGCTTGACCAGAAAAGAGGGGATATCGGTCTTGCGTCCATTGACGTCAAAGTGACCGTGCCGTACCAATTGCCTGGCCTGAGCTCGGGAATCGGCGAAACCCAAACGGTAGACGACGTTATCCAACCGGCTTTCCAACAGGATGAGCAAATTGACGCCGGTCAAACCTTTGCGCCTTTCAGCCTCTTTGAAATAACGGCGGAATTGCCTCTCCAGCACGCCGTAGATGCGGCGTGCCTTCTGCTTCTCTCTCAATTGCAAACTGTAGTCTGACTCTTTGCGCCGGAATTGTGCCTGCCGACCATGCATTCCGGGAGCATAAGCTCGTCTCTCCAGAGCACACTTTGGGGTGAAACAGCGTTCACCCTTCAGCAGCAACTTCTCCCCTTCACGTCGGCACAACTTGCAAACCGGGCCCGTATATCTGGCCATTACACCTCCCTCTGAACAAATCCGGTAGCCCTGCATTTAATCGTGGTGGGGACAGGTTGCCCTCCTGCCCATGTTTACAAGCAGGCTTACCGCAAATCCCAGGGCCTGTCTGAAAAATCAAAGTTCCCCCCGCCGAATTTTCAGACACGCTGTCAGTAGGTGGAGACACAGACTCGTAACAGGCGCTCCGAAAACGTGCGCTACGAGTTGATTTTCCACCCACCGATTCGGTCACCTAGACCCTCCGCTTTTTAGGAGGGCGACACCCATTGTGGGGGATAGGAGTGACATCGGTGATAGATCGCACCTTGAGCCCGGCCGCTTGTAACGAGCGGATGGCCGCCTCACGCCCTGGCCCAGGCCCTTTGACAAAAACGTCTATCTCTCGCACGCCGTTGTCGGCCGCCTTTTTGGCCGTCTGCTGAGCAGCCATCTGGGCAGCATAAGGAGTGCTCTTACGCGAGCCTTTGAAGCCGGCTGTCCCTCCACTACCCCAAAGGATAACATTGCCCTGCTGGTCGGTAATGGTAATTATCGTATTATTGAAGGTCGCATGGATATGAGCCTGAGCGTGAGGAACTTGTTTACGCTCACGACGAGCACTCTTCCTCCCCCCGCGTTTCCCTCGTGCCATCTTTCCTCCTGTCGTGGCCTAATAGGCGACGCACTTTGCCGGTGCGTCGCACCTCACACCAAATTACTTCTTGGCCCGTGACCGCTTGCGACCGGGCACCGTCTTGCGGGGACCGCGCTTGCAACGGGCGTTGGTCCTGGTACGCTGACCGCGTACAGGCAAATTACGGCGATGGCGGATACCCCGGTAACAGCCGATTTCCTGGAGGCGCTTGATATTCATCGTGACTTCGCGCCGCAGGTCACCTTCGACCCGGTAGTCTCTGTCAATGACTTCGCGCAAGCGGCTGATTTCCGCCTCTGCCAAATCCTTGACCCGTGTGTTGGGGTCAACGCCCGTCTTGTTCAAGATCTCCTGACTGGTCGTTCGCCCAATGCCATAGATATAGGTCAGGGCAACCTCGACTCGCTTGTCCCTGGGCAAGTCCACCCCGGCAATTCTAGCCATCTCTCACCTCCACAATGCCCATCTACCCCTGTCGCTGTTTATGCTTCGGGTTTTCACAGATCACGCGCACCACACCCCGACGCTTGATGATCTTGCACTTGGCACAGCGTTTTTTAACCGATGGTCTCACTTTCATGATTAATACGCTCCTTAAAAACTTTTAGCCCTGCATTGAATCACGGTGGGAGAGGTTGCCCCCCCACTTGACACAGGAGAGAAAAATTTATGGTTTTCCACTACAAACGGGTTAAAATCTCTGGTTCTCCGTCGGTTACAGCCACGGTGTGTTCAAAATGAGCCGCCAATTGTCCATCCAGAGTGACCACTGTCCAATTATCATCCAGGACTTTGGTATGGTAATCACCGGCAGTCACCATAGGTTCCAGGGCAAAGGTCATGCCTGGTTTCAGCCGCACTCCATGCCCTGGCTCTCCAAAATTGGGTATCTGCGGTTCTTCGTGCATCTCCCGCCCAATGCCGTGACCGGTGTACTCGCGCACCACAGCGTAACCATTTCTCTCAGCACACTGCTGGATAGCCCAGGATATATCACCGGTACGTTTCCCGGCCCTGGACTGGGCGATGCCGGCTTGCAGGGCCTCGGCCGCCACCTCCATCAAGTGCTGGGCCGCCCCATTTACCTGCCCCACCCCCAGGGTAATAGCTGCATCTCCCTGATAGCCCCGATAGATGGCTCCCACGTCCAGGCTGACGATGTCACCTTCCCGCAGAACCCGCTTGCCGGGGATGCCATGGACCACTTCCTCGTTGACGGAAACGCACAAAGAGGCCGGAAAGCCCCGATAGCCTTTGAAAGAAGGCTTTGCACCATATCCGACGATAATTTGATGAGCCAAGGCGTCCAACTCAGCGGTGGTGACGCCGGGGGCCACTTTTTCGCGGAGGCGTGCCAGAACCTCGGCCACAATGCGGCCGGCCTCACGCATACGGGCTAGTTCCTGGGGCGACTTCAAGATGATCATGAACAGCCACTAGTTCGACCTCAGCTTTGACCGTGCGCTACTTGATGAAACCCTCATAATGGCGCATCAAAAGCTGAGCTTCTAACTGCTTCATTGTATCCAAGACCACACCCACCACGATGAGCAAACCGGTGCTGGTAATGAGCATAGTACCCATGCTCCCCTGAGGGTCTCCGATCACACCTTTGACCAGCCAGGGCAAGATGGCCACAGCCCCCAGGAAAACAGCCCCCACCAAGGTGATTCGCTGCAAGACGCCGTTAAGGTAATCGGCGGTGCGCTTGCCAGGGCGAATACCGGGAATGAATCCTCCTTGCCGCCGCAAATTCTCGGCCAGGTTTTGCTGCCGAAAGATCACATCGGTGTAGAAATAAGTAAAACCAATCACCATCAGAAAATAGAGGATCCAATACACGTTGCTGGTAGTATTGAAAGCGCCGTAAATGCCGTTGGCGATGCGTTTCACCCATTCATTCTGGGCGAAGCGGAAGTAGCTGGCCACAACCCCAGGAAAGATCAAGATAGATTGGGCGAAAATGAGGGGGATCATCCCCGCCGAATTGACCCGTAAAGGGATGTGGGTGCTTTGTCCTCCGGCCACGCGCAAACGACGCCCCCGCATAGCCAGCACCCGCTTGCCATATTGTACTGGAATGCGCCGCTGTCCTTCCTGGACAATCACTATAACCGCCACTGTAATCACGGTTACGAGCGCGAAGAACATGAGAACCCAGGGGCTTCTCAACCACAACCCTCCCACGTTCTGCGGGATGCGAGCTACTATGCCACCGAAGATGATCAGAGAAATGCCATTGCCAATGCCCTGCTCGCTAATCAACTCCCCCAGCCAAATGGCAAAGACGGTGCCTGCGGTAAGGGTGCTGAGGGTAGCCAAAGTGGGCAGCAGGGTGGCGGGGGCAAGGCCAAAATTGCTGATGACCCCTTGCCGCTGGAGCAAAGTAGCCTGTCCAAAGCCCTGAAGCAAAGCCAGCGGGACGGTCAAGAGATGAGTATATTGATTGATCTTGTTCCGCCCGGCCTCACCCTCGTTGGCCAACTCCTCCAGGCTGGGGATGATGGGTATCAACAATTGCATGATAATGGAAGCAGTGATGTAAGGATAAACTCCCATAGCCATGACCGAAAAGCTGGACATGGCTCCCCCAGAGAGCAAATCCAAGAAGCCCAATAACTGATTCGATTCAAAAACCCGGCGCAGAGCCTCTGGGTCAATTCCAGGCACAGGCACGTGAGCAGCCAGGCGATAGACCACCAGGATCAGAAAGGTAAACAAAAGCTTACGCCTGAGATCGGGCAAAACAAAGGCATTGCGGACCGCTTGTAACATGGCGCCCTCCTTACGTCTTGCGAGTAGCGAGCGGTAGCTCCTCCACAGTGCCTCCGGCGGCCTCGATCTTGGCCCGGGCGCTGGCCGAGAAGCGCTGCGCCTTGACAATCAGAGCCTTATCGAGGTCTCCGCGGCCCAAAATCACCACCGGCTCCTGGGGCGATTTGATAATCCCTGCTTCGGCCAACGTCTGAGGTGTGACTTCGCTACCGGCTGCGAAGCGGCCGAGTGTGTCAAGATTGACCGGCTTGTAGTGCACCTTCCAAATGTTGGTGAAACCTCGCTTCCGAGGCAAACGCCGTACCAATGGCAACTGACCGCCCTCGAAATAGGGCCGGACGCCCCCTCCCGAGCGAGCATTTTGCCCCTTGGTACCCCGACCGGCCGTTTTACCCTGACCGGCGGATATCCCTCGCCCGACTCGCTTTCTCTTCTTTTTCGACCCCTGCGCCGGACGCAGTTCATGCAATTTCATTGCTCCCTCCGCACCTTTCCAA